>CAYXEK010000006.1:29173-83304 GCA_964463985.1 uncultured Verrucomicrobiota bacterium | reverse complement strand
GGAAAAATACCTGGCCAGGCAATATGCGCAGGCGCCCTCCCGCGCTGAATGGAATTACGAAACACTGGCGCCGCAACATCCTGAGCAATCCGCCATTCTGGGCTGGCGCGCCGCCTTTGCCCCGCTGGTGCTCAGTTGGTTCTGCGCCGGGGAGGAATGATTTTAAACACTGTCATCTGAGTTGCTTTCAAAAGTCAGCTTTTGAAAGCAGTATTCAGAAGCCAGTAGTCAGTAGTCAGAATCGCAAACAATATAACACGTTTACAAATAACATCTTGTATTTATTCTGAATTCTGTCTCCTGACTTCTGAATTCCTCCAAAACGTGAGTTTTGAAATTGGCTCATCTTATAGTTCTAATTGGCTGCTCCGCATAATCTATGGGCGACAAATCTATTATGAATGCTTTAACATGTTACAGTAAAGCTTATTACGATACTAGCGACGCATATATTGATTGGTATCCGAACAAACACACCGCTGACCGACAGCAGATTCACTACGGAGACACGGAGGCACAGAGCAGCCCTGTCGACCCCATACTCCTCCCGTTCTCCATTGGAGGCGTTGCGCGAATTTGGCACAGGGCGATCATTAGATCTAATCCATTCAGGCCAGGATGGCATGATCGCCCTGCGCCAAATTCGCGCAACACTCGTTCCGGGAGAGCACCGGAGCATGGACACGCCATGCCTTTCCTCTCCATGCCTCCGTGTCTCTGTGGTGAAATCCCTATTCGGCCCACATTTTCTGGCGAGGAAACTTCTAATATTCAACCAGAAAACAGCAGTTTTTACTGATGTATTCAGCTATTGTGTTCCCTGCAAAACGGGGTTAAGTTCCGGTTTTAGGCGGGGTCGGAACCGGTATCGGAATCGGCAGCGATCCCGATAGCGATAGCGATTCCAACCACGGCGTTGTATTTTTGCATTATTACCTGTGAGATGCTACTGATTTTTAAACACATAACCAAAGGAGATGACATGCGACAAATACACCTCATCAAACTGGCGGGACTGGTTTTATTGCTGGGCGGGCCGGCGGCGCCGGCGGATCGGTACGTGGCGACGAACGGCGTGGATGCCGGAACATGCGATTCCTGGGGCACGGCGGCGGCCACGATCCAGTACGCCATCAACCAGGCCGCTCCCGGCGAGCGGGTTCTGGTATCCAACGGGACTTACCGGGTCGCCGCCCAGATCATGGTCACCAACGGCGTGATCCTGCAGGGTTGGCTGGGCCGGGATGCCACGATTATTGACGGCAATTATCCCACGACGACCAACCGCTGTCTCTTCATTTCCAACGGCGTGCTGGATGGCTTTACCGTCACCAATGGCTGTTATCGCGTAAACCACGCCAAAGACAACAAGGGCGGCGGCATTTACCTGGCCACGGGCAGCGTGTTTAATTGCCTGGTCGCCGGCAACACGGCCACCAACAGCGGCGCCGGGGTTTATTGCCTGAACGGCTTGCTGACCAATTGCCACATCATCGGCAACAATGGCGGCGCGACTTATACCGATTCCAGCAGCGGCGGCGGCGGGATTTATTTTGCCGCCGGTGCCATTCATGACAGCCTGATCGCCGGCAACCAATCGTATTACGGCGGCGGCGTGTTCTGCCTGAACGCCGGCGTAATCTCCAATTGCATGGTCAGCAGCAATACCGGCGGCGGCGCGTATTGCAAAAACGGCGGGCAAATCATTGACAGCTCCATTCAATGGAACATCGGCGGCGGCGCCAGCATAGATAGCGCCAGCGAACCATTCGCCGGCCGCTGCGATGTGAGCTTTAATTCGGGCATCGGGGTTAACCTGACCAGTTCTTCGCAGACCGGTGCCAATCTGACCGTGTGTTGCAATACCAATATCGGGCATGGCGGCGGAATGCGCGTGAATAATAACTGCGTGCTGCAAAATGCCGTAGTGGTCAGCAATGTCACCACGCGTTCGGACCGCGGCGGCGCCGGAATCTACCTGAACGGCGCCGGCACGAGCTTGGTTGCCAACTGCCAGGTGCTTGGCAACCAGTCGCAATATATGGGCGGCGGGGTGTACCTTTTGAACAGCCACACATCGTTGATCTGGAATTGCCGGATTGTGGGCAATGAGGCCATGTCGCAAAATGGCGGCGGGTTGGAAGTCGCCGATACGTGCGTGCTGACGCTCCGCAATTGCCTGATTGCCAATAACACGGCAGATTTGAGCGGCGGCGGGGTTCATTTCTACCCTGGGGGGAAGCTCAGCAATCTCCTGGAAAACTGTACGATTGTCAGCAATCGCGCCAAACGAGCGGGGTCTTCCACCGCCGGCGGATGTTACTTCCCGCAGTTTACCAGGATTGTAAACAGCGTCATTTATTCCAATGTCTCGGATTATGTTTATCCGAATTACTATAATTACGCCGACTGTGCGTATTCGAATTGCTGCCTGGGGACGGCGCTGTCCGGCGGTTCCGTGGCTATTTCATCCGGCAATTTCACGAATGAGCCGCAATTTGTGGATTGGGTTGGCGGCGATTATCACCTGTGGACGGCTTCGCCCTGCGTCAATGCCGGGATCGCGTTGGATTGGATGGATGGCGCGCTGGATCTTGACCTCCGCCGGCGCCTGCGCGATGGCGCGGTGGATTTGGGAGTGTACGAGTTAATACTGGCCGGATCAATTTTTTCCATTCATTGACGGGGCGCCCTGAGCTTATTTCGCCTGTAGTAGCGCCACGGCGTGGCGCATGCCGGGGCAGAGAGGGGCAAAGGCACAAAGGGGCAGAGGCACAAAGGGGCAGCAGGGTCACCGAAGGTTCGCCCGCCAGGGGAAAACTCACACCCGCATACTCACATACTTCTTTACCGCCCGGTTCCCCCCTCCAGGAATCACACACACTCACGCACTCTGATACCATCTGCTCCCTTTCGCGATCTTTGTGATCTTTTGCGGTGAATTTTTCACCTGGCAGATTATTCAGGTCTTAAGCAGGGCGTTGATCGAGGCGGCGGCGCGCCGGCCTTCACCCATGGCCAGGATCACCGTCGCGGCGCCCAGCACGATGTCGCCGCCGGCAAACACCCTGGGAATGGAAGTCTGCCCGTTTTCATCCACGATGATGTTGCCCCACTTGGTGGTTTGCAGGCCCGGGGTGGTTTGTTTGATCAGCGGGTTGGAATCGTTGCCGATGGCGACGATGACCGTGTCAACATCCATCATGAATTCGCTGCCCTTGATTTCCACCGGGCGGCGCCGGCCGGAACTGTCGGGTTCGCCCAGTTCATAGCGCAGGCATTCCATGCCGGTCACCCGTCCGTATTCATCGCCGCGGATGCTCTTGGCGTTCTGCAGCAGGTGGAAAATGATGCCTTCTTCCCTGGCATGGGCGACTTCTTCCACGCGCGCGGGCATTTCTTTTTCCGTGCGGCGGTAAACGATGCGCACTTCCTGCGCACCCAGGCGCACGGCGGTTCGCGCGGCGTCCATGGCGACGTTGCCGCCGCCCAGCACGGCAACCTTGCGCGACCGGAAAATCGGGGTGTCGGCGTGTTCCGTGTCGTAGGCGCGCATCAGGTTGGCGCGCGTCAGATATTCGTTGGCCGAAAACACGCCCACCAGGTTTTCACCGGGGATGTTCATGAATTTCGGCAGACCTGCGCCCGTGCCGATGAAGGCCGCGTCAAACCCATCCTGGTCAAGCAGGTCATTCAGCGTGCGGGTGCGTCCGACAACGAAATTGGTCAGAATTTTGACGCCCATGGAGCGGAGGGTGTTGATTTCATTCTCCACGATCTGCTTGGGCAGACGGAATTCCGGTATGCCGTAGAGCAGCACGCCGCCCGGCTTGTGAAAGGCTTCGAACATGGTCACGGCATGGCCGGCGCGGCGCACATCGGCGGCCACGGTAATGCTGGCCGGACCGCTGCCGATGACGGCGACCTTGCGGCCGGTATCCGGCTGGACGGCCGGGATGTCGCGCCGGCCATGGACGCTGCCCCAGTCGGCGACAAAACGTTCCAGGCGTCCGATGGCAACGGCCCGGTTGACATCCTTGAGCGAGCGGCCGACGGTGCAGGGCGCCTGGCACTGGGTCTCCTGCGGGCATACCCGGCCGCACACCGCCGGCAGAAGGCTGTTGCGCTTGATGATGTCAATCGCGGACTGGAAATCCACGTCGGCGACGGCCCGGACAAACCCGGGTATGTCAATCCGCACCGGGCAGCCGGCAACGCATGGAGCGTTTTTGCATTGCAGGCAGCGCAGGGCTTCCACGCGCGCCTGCTCGGGGGAGTAGCCCAGCGCAACTTCCTGGATGTTTTGGCGGCGGATGGCCGGGTCTTGCGCCGGCATGATTTGCGATGGTATCGCCAGACGATCCCTGGGCGTAAGAGGCCGGTTCAGGTTTGCCAGCCGTTCCAGTTCGCGTCGGGCTTCCGCCGCCAGTTCTTCAGGTGTTTTATGCATTGCGATATGGTTTTATGGTGTTAAGGTGTCAGGGGGTTGGATTTTGTTTGGGAGTTATGCGAATTTACAAGATCCCGGCGGAGTACCCGATGTTTATTCGCATCATTTCGTCCGCAGCGCTTCTTCCAGGTGGCATTTATGGTGCGCGGCTTCCTCCTGCGGGCGGTAGGCCTTGAGACGCTGCATCATGTTGTCGAAATCAACCTGGTGGCCGTCGAATTCCGGGCCGTCCACGCAAACGAATTTGGTTGCGCCGCCGACGGTGACCCGGCAACCGCCGCACATCCCGGTGCCGTCCACCATGATCGTGTTTAACGACACGATTGTGCGGACCTTGAAAGGGCGGGTAGTCTCGGCGCAGAATTTCATCATGATCGGCGGGCCGATGGCCACTGCCAGGTCGGGCGGGGGGGCGCGCCGGCAGATTTCTGCGAGCGGCTCAGTGACGAGGCCTTTGCGGCCCTTGCTGCCGTCGTCGGTGCAGATGATGATTTCGTCGGCCAGGGCGGTCATTTCGTCTTGGAGGACCAGCAGATTGCGGGTGCGCGCACCCAGGATCAGGATCAGGCGGTTGCCGGCTTCTTTCAGGGCCCGGGCGATGGGATGGAGCGGGGCGACGCCGATTCCGCCGCCGACGCCGACAACCGTGCCGAATTTTTCGATATGCGTGGGGCGACCCAGCGGGCCGAGCAGGTTGGCGATGGAAGCGCCCACTGGCATTTCCGCCAGCAGGTGGGTGGTGCGGCCGACCGTCTGGAAGATCAGGGCGATGGTGCCCTTGCGCTCGTCGTAATCGGCAATTGTCAGGGGAATGCGTTCGCCGAAATTGGTGTCCAGTTGTACAATCACAAACTGGCCGGGCCGGCGCGCGGCGGCAATCAACGGCGCCTCCACGTCAATACGGAAAACTTCTTCGGACAGTTGCTGCTTGACGATGATTTTGTTCATTGTGCTTCCATGATAGCCGTCCGCGCGCCGGAAACCGCCCGGCGCCGGATAAAAGGAAACATTTATTTGCCAGATTTTCCAGGGTTCGTCAATGATTTTATGGTTTGGCATTTTTGCCTTCCGTTTGCCGGCAATTTCATGTAAACTTGCTGCAAATCAGCAAGGCGGATCAAGTGGTGCCGTGCTGCCTGGCGGGAGGTTGCCGGATGGGTCGGCCATGCGCCGTGAAAAACAATGCCAGAGGAGTAACCGATGCGATTAATTAAAATAACGGAGACAGTCTTTTATGCCGGGACGGCCGATTGGGACCGACGCCTCTTCGATTCCTTGATTCCGCTGCCGGACGGCACCAGTTACAACGCCTACCTGGTTCGCGGGAAATCCCGCACCGCGCTGATTGACGCGGTGGATCCCGCCAAGTGGGATCAATTGCGGGAACGCCTGGCGGGAGTGCCCAAGGTGGATTACGTGGTGGTCAACCATGTCGAGCAGGACCATTCCGGATCCCTGCCGATGGTGTTGGCCAGGTACCCGGACGCCGAGATTTTAACTTCCGCCAAGGCCCGCGGCATGCTGGTGGACCATCTGGATATCCCCGAAGCGCGCATCCGGGTGGTCAAGGACGGCGAAAGCGTGGACCTTGGAGGCAGGACGCTGCAGTTTTTCGCCATGCCGTGGGTGCATTGGCCGGAAACAATGGTCACCTGGCTGCCGGAAGAACGGATCCTGTTCAGTTGCGACCTGTTCGGATCCCACCTGGCAACCACCGATCTTTACGTCCGGGACGAAGGCTTGGTTTACGAGGCTGCCCAGCGTTATTACGCTGAAATCATGATGCCCTTCCGCACGGTGATCAAGGGACACCTCGACAAGCTTGACAAGTTGGACATTGCCATCATCGCGCCCAGCCACGGCCCGCTTTACCATCGGACGCGTTTCATCATGGACGCCTATCGCGACTGGGTGAACGGCCCGCCGCACAATTCCGTGGTTTTGCCTTACATTTCCATGCATGGCAGCACCGCCCTGATGGCGGAGCGGCTGACGGAATCGCTCCGGGAGCATGGCGTGCGCGTGCAGCCGTTCAACCTGGCGGTGACGGATATCGGCAAGTTGGCGATATCCCTCGTCAATGCCGGGACCATAGTGGTGGGCACGCCCACGGTGCATCTGGGCGCCCATCCGGCGGCTTATTATGCCGCGCGTCTGGCGGTGGCGCTCAAACCCAAAATGCGGTTTGCCGGACTGATCGGCTCCTACGGGTGGAACAGCCGGGCGGCGGATCAGATAGTCGAACTCTGCCAGGGGTTGAAACTGGAATTGCTGGACCCCGTGATCTGCCGCGGGCTGCCGCGCGCGGGCGATTACGCCGCGCTGGACAAAATGGCCTCGGCCATTGCCGACCGCCACCGGCGCGAAAATTTCACCGCGTGACCGGCGTCCGAGCGGCCGCTCCGGTACGGCCTATTTCACCTGCGCGCCATCGGGCATTTCGCCGTCCACCGTGACCAGTCGGAGCTGCCCGCCGTGGGAAGCCGCCAGCAGCATCCCCTGCGATTCGACGCCGCGGATGCGCGCGGGCTTGAGGTTGGCGACAATGACGATGGTTTTGCCGGGCAGGGTGTCCGGCTGGTAGTGCTGGGCGATGCCCGCCACCAGTTGCCGCGTTTCACCGCCGACTTGGATTTGCAGGCGCAGGAGGCGGTCCGCGCCGGCCACGGGTTCGGCGGCCAGGATGCGCGCGGTGCGCAATTCCAGCTTGGCGAAGTCGGCGTATTCCGCCAGAATGGTGTTTTCCGCCGGCGCGGCGGCGGCAGGACGCGCCTTGGCGGACGGCTGGCCGGCCGACTCTGCCGCAGGCGGTTTGGGCGCGGCGGCGTTGATGCGCGGGAACAGGATGGGCGTTTCCGGCAGACGGATGCCGGGCGGAAGTTTGCCCCAGGCGCTCAAATCCTGCAGGACAGGCGGTACGTCGGCATTCAATCCCAGAGCGCCGCGCAACGCAGCGGTTTTGCCGGGCATCACGGGGGAAAGCAGCCCGGCGGCAATGCGCAGGATTTCCGCGGCATGGTAAAGCACCGTGCGCAAGGCGCCGGAATTTTGCTGCTTCGCCAATGTCCAGGGTTGGCGTTTTTCCAGGTAGCGGTTGGCTTCCCGTACCATGCCGGTGACCTCCGCCAGCGCGAGATCCAGGCGCATGTCATCCAGGTGTTCGAACAGCCGGCGCGAGGCGTTGCCCGCGCCGGCGCGCAGCGCGGCTTCATCCGGACCGTCTTCCCCGGCCGCCGGCGCCGGAATCATTCCGCCGCAGTGGCTGTTGATCAACTTGGCCGTCCGGCTCAGCAGGTTGCCCAGGTCGTTCGCCAGGTCGGCGTTATAGCGGCGGATGAAGGCCTCCTCGGTGAAATTGCAATCCTGGCCGAGGGTCATTTCAGCCATCAGGAAATAGCGGAAAGGATCCGCGCCGTACTGGTCAATCATATCCATGGGGTTGACCGCATTGCCGGCGGATTTGCTCATCTTGGAATTGCCGGTCAGCCACCAGCCATGGGCGAAAATAGCCTGCGGCTGCGGCAACCCCATCGCCTGGAGCATGGTCGGCCAGTAGACGGTATGCGTGATCAGAATATCCTTGCCGATCAGGTGGCAGGTCGCCGGCCACCACTGCCGGAAAGCCTGCTCGTCGGCCAGGTACCCGATGGCGCTGATGTAATTGATCAGGGCGTCAAACCAGACGTAGGTCACGTAATCCTTGTCAAACGGCAATTCGATTCCCCAGCTCAAACGGGCTTTGGGGCGCGAGATGCACAGGTCGTTGAGCGGTTTTTGGAGGAATCCCAGGGTTTCATTGCGGCGGAAATCCGGCTGGATGAAACCGGGATGCTGCCGGATATAATCCAGGAGCCAGTCCTGGTAAGCGCTCATTTTGAAAAAATAATTGCTTTCGGATATTCTTTCCAGTTCCCGTCCGCATTCGGCGCACTGCGGCGCGCCCTGGTCGTTGTCGGGATAAAAACGTTCGCAGGGAACGCAATACCAGCCTTCATAGCGGGCCTTGTAAATCTGGCCGCGCGCGTGCAATTCCTCCAGAATCCGCTGCACGATGCGCGTGTGGCGCGGTTCGGTGGTGCGTATAAAATCGTCATGCCGGATGCCCAGCCTGCGCCAGAGTTCCTGGAAGCGCACAACTGTCCGGTCGGCGTGTTCCTGGGGCGTGATTCCGGCTTTCGCGGCGGCGCGCTGGACTTTCTGGCCGTGCTCATCCGTGCCGGTAAGGAAGCGGGTGGGGCGGCCGCGCATCCGCTGGAATTGCGCCAGGGTGTCGGCGAGGATGGTGGTGTAAGCATGGCCGATGTGCGGCCGGTCGTTCACGTAATAAATCGGCGTGGTAACATAGAAATGCTGGTCGGGCATCTTTTCCCCCATGCTTGGTGCGCAGCCCGGGCCAACCGGGCGGCAATGAATCTATCCGGCCCAGTAAAGTATGCGAATAGCCGGCAAATGCCAAGTAAAAACAGTTTGACGCGGGGCGCAAGTCCGGCTAGATTATGTTCTTGCTTTGTCTGGCAGCCGGAAACAATCCCCGGGGGAATTCACAACATGATGTTTATTGCAAAGTTCAACGCCCTGATCCGCAACCGTTTGTTCTGGGGCGCGTTCGCTTTCCTGGTGGTGATTTCATTTGTAGGGTGGGGTACGCAGAGCGTGGGTCCGCGCGAGGAAACCCGTAAAATCGGCGAGCTTGAAGACGGCGAGGTGCGGGCGGAAGATTTCCAGGAGGCCTGGTTTAACGCCTACGTGGCGACTTCGCTGATGTTTGGCAGGCCCATGACGGTGAATCCCCGGACCGACCAGGCCTTGAAAAAACTGGCCTGGCGGCGGTTGGCGGCGGCCCGCCAGGCCCGGGCGGCGGGATGGAGCGTGACGGATGCGGAAGTGGCGGCGCTGATTCAGCAGCAGCCGCAATTCCAGAATGAAGGCCGTTTCGATCCCGCCCGTTACCAGGCTTTTCTGCAGAATTTCCTGGGCGGCATGTCCCTGTCCCCCGTGCAATTCGAGCGCTATCTCAAGAATGAAATTCTTTTGAACAAGGCGCGGCAGATGCTGTCGCCGCAGGCATGGGTGGCTCCGCTGGAAGTGGAGCAGGTTTTCCACCAGTTGTATGACGAATTAAAGGTCAGTTACGCCATCCTCAGCCAGTCCAACCTGAATTACGCCGTGGATGTTTCCGCGAAAGAAGCCCGAGCTTACTTCGATGCGCACCGGGAAGAATTCATGATCCCGGAAAAAGTGCGGGTGCGATACGCCGTGATTCCAATGGAGCCGGCGGCGGGCGGCCTGGACGACGCGGCGTTGAAGGAATATTACGATGAGCATATCGAAGATTTCACCGTCCGCGACACGAATGACTGGACGAACGCCGAGCCTTTTGAAAACGTGCGCGAGCAAATCCGGCGGACGCTGACCCGCCAGCGCGCCGATGAAGCCGCGGCGGAACGGGCCGCGGAATTTGAGGTCGCCCTCGCGCCCGACCGCCAGGGACAGGCCCTGGCTTTTGACGAGGCGGCGGCGAAGGCCGGTCTGGAAGTGCGGATTACGGATTATTTTGCGGAGGATGAACTGCTGCCGGAACCGCCCGCCGGCCTGGAATTCAACCGCGCGGCGTTCGAGTTGCGGAAAACCCCGGAAGAGTATTTCAGCCGTCCGGTGAAGGGCGCAGACGCATATTATGTCCTGGCCCTGGACGATCGCCGCGATGCGCGTCTGCCGGAGTACGAAGAAGCGCGCGCCGCCGTTTTCCCCGCGGCGCGCTCGCAAGCCATGGCGGATGAATTGCGCCGACTGGCAGTGGAAATCCTGGAGGCGGCGCGCGCCGCCCGCGCCGCCGGCCGGCCGCTCGCGCCAGTCTTCGCCGGCTATGGCGTGGAACTGTGCGAACCGGAAGCTTTTGTCCTGCAGACTGGTCTGGAGGGCGTGCTGCAAGACGAGGGCGAAGATTTCCAGCTTATATTGCGCGAGATCATGAAGGGCGAGCCGGGCAAATTGACCGACCTGGTGGAAATTCCGGACGGTTACGCCATTGGCTGCCTGGAGGAGCGCCGGCCGGCGGATCCGGCCCTGTTGGCTTCCATCCGTTCCGAATTGACCGGTTATATCCGCAAGCGCCGGGATGAACTGGTCTTTAACGAGTGGCAGAACTTTCTGGTGGACAAGGCGGAAATTCACAACCTGAAGTCGGATGCCGAAATGGCCGAACTGGAAGCGCAGGAAAGCGGAGAAGCGGATGTGGATGAGGAGGAAACTGATGACGCTGCGGAGGCATCACCCGCCGGCGAAGAAGCCGCGCCGCCGGCCGAGACCGCTACCAAACCCCAGCTTCCAGACGCAGAGGAGCAATAGCAATTGCCGGCATCCGGCTTTTCCCCGGCGCGCAAACAGCCTGCTAGAATAACCGGCGCGCCCGGCGCGCCCGGCGCTGGCGGCGGTACCGGTACAACATGGCGATAAATCGCAGCGTGTCGCGCATGGGATTGATTTTGCTCTTTTCATCGCGGTAGATCACGGCAACGGGGACGGCGTCAATCCTGATTCCGCGGGCGGCCACGTGCAGGAGTATTTCCGACTCGGCGGCATAGCGCGTGGATTCCGCGGAGATGAATGGGATTTCGTCGCAGCGGTACAGGCGGAACCCGCATTGGGTGTCGGGCACGTATTGCCGCATTTCCCGGCTTAACAGCCAGCTCATGAAGCGGTTGGTCAACTTGCGCACCAGGGGCATATTACCGGTCCCGCCCATGCGGTTGCCGATCAGTACCGGGATCCCGGTCCGGCGATAGGCTTCGATGAAAGCCGGAAGATCATCCGGATCATGCTGCCCGTCGGCGTCCATGGTGACCAGGTAATCAAAACGATTGTCCCGCGCGTACTTGAACCCGGTGTTCAACGCCACGCCTTTGCCCAGGTTGCGTTCGTGCCGGATGACTTTTGCGCCGCCGGCGGCGGCTTCCTCCGCGGTGCGGTCGGCGGAGCCGTCGTCCACCACGACTACATCGGCGACATGCCTGCGGATGCGGCGCACTACTTCGCCGATGCGCTGTTCTTCCATGTAAGCCGGCACTACCACGCAGCAGCGCTGCCGGCTGCGGGGATTATCCTCAGCGGTCATTATGTTTCCTTTCGCCAGAATTCGTCAAACATGAACCATTGCAGCGGATTCTGCCCGATTTCCGACTGCAGGATATCGCGGATGCGCTGCCGGAGTTCCTCCGCGGACTGGCAGTCGGACGGCAAAAGCGGCGGGTAAAAACGCATCAGGAACCGGTCGTCCGGTTTGCGCGAGATAAAGATTGGCAGCACCGGCGCGCCGATTCGCATTGCCAGGCGCGCCGGACCGCTCGGCAGCAGCGCCGGCGCCCCGAAGAATTCAATGGGCTGATGGTGCGGACTGAAATCGCGGTCGGCCAGCATGGCGGCCATACCCTGGTTTTTCAGCACCTGGATGACGCTGCGGGCGGCCCGGCCCAGGGCGATGCCGTGGATGCCCCGTCCGGCGCGGTGTTGCTGGAACAGCCGGTTGACGCTGTGGCCGCGTTCCGGCTGGAACACGGCGGAAAGCCGGTAGCCCAGGGCAGTCATGATGGAGCCGCCCAACTCCCAATTCCCGAAATGCGCGGTGATGATGATCACGCCCTTGCCGTGGGCGCGCGCTTGCGCCAGGCAATCGAAGTTTTCCATGTCCACCAGCCGGCGGACATCTTCCGGGCGCATTCGGGCAAACCGGAAAAAATCAACCAGGTACTTGCCGAAGTGCTCGAAATTCAGGCGGGCCATGCGCGCCAACTGCCGGGGCGCGGGTTGGCGGCCCAGGTGATGCATAATCTGGCGTAAATTTTCCCGGACGGCCAGGCGCCCCTTGCGGTCGCACAGGTAAAAACAATCGGCGATGCGCATGCCCACCCAGTAGGCGAAGGGATGCGGCAACTTGCGGCTGATGAACTGCGCCAGACGGTAAGGAATGTATAAATTCATATGCCCGGTGGTCTTTCCGTCCGCCGCCGTTATTCATTGGCACGGCAATTTCATGCCATCAATCATTACATCATAACGGAAAGGCCTGCGGCTGGCAAGCTTGGGCGCCGCGCGCCGCGCCGGCCAGGATATCCGCCTGGTAAGAAGACCGCACCAGCGGCCCTGAGGCTACGGCGGCAAATCCCATTTGCAATGCCCAATCCCGGTAGGTTTCAAACTCCGCGGGCGCGACATAACGCGCCACTGGAAAGTGCCCGCGGGATGGCGCCAGGTATTGGCCCATGGTCAGGGCGCGGCATCCGTTTTCCAGCAAATCCAGCAGCGATTGGCGCAGTTCAGCGTCAGTTTCGCCCAGACCAAGCATCAGCCCGGACTTGATCAGCGTTTGCGTCCGCAGCCGGGCGGCAGTGCGCAGGACTTGCAGCGACCTGGTGTAATCCGCCTGCGGCCGAATCTGCGGCTGCAACCGCCGGACCGTTTCCAGGTTGTGATTGAACACTTCCGGCTCGGCCGCCAGGACAGCGGCAATGGAGGCTTCCCGACCCTGGAAATCCGGCGTCAATACTTCCACGCGCACGGGAATGCCGTGCAGGGCGCGGATGACATCCGCGAAAATTCCGGCGCCGCCGTCCGGCAGATCGTCGCGGGTGACGCTGGTCACCACCACGTAACGCAGTCCCAGTCTGACAGCCAGTTGTTTCACGCGGGCCGGCTCATCCGGGTGGGGCGGGGCGGGCGCGCCGTGTTTGACCGCGCAAAAACGGCAATTGCGGGTGCAGATGTCGCCGAGAATCATTACCGTGGCCGTGCCGCGGTTGAAACATTCCAGGCGATTGGGACAGTGCGCGCTTTCGCAGACCGTGGGCAGGCCGGCCTCCCGCAGTGCCGCATGCACGGCGCGGTACTTCTGTTCCGCGGCCGGCACGCGCACGCGAATCCAGGGCGGCAGACGATGGGATGGTTCAAGAGACATGGCGGGTAGGGCTTTGACCTGTAAACGGCGCGCCAATCCTGCGCGCCTGGCATAATTTTTCAAAACCGGCAAAGTTCCAGCGGGCGGGAAAATCCCGGCATTGCTGCGGCTTGACGGCATGCACCCGGCAGCGGTTGCCTTCCAGAAAAATACATGCTCCATCCGCCTGTTCCGTGAGGATCAATCCCTGCCGGTCGGGCGCCAGCGCAGTGTAGCGGGCGATGAAATCAAACGGCGCCATGCCCAGGCAATCGGCCAGGGGCTGAATTTCGTCCGGGCGGAGGCGGACTATGCCCGGCCAGCGGCAGCAGGCCCCGCATTGCCGGCATGCATATTGGATGGACGGATTCGCAGACATGCGGTGCATCATGTCAGATTTTTTTGCGAATTGCAATCACACGCCGCATGTTTTAATTTATGACGCATGATGCCTTTGCATGCCGCCCGGGAAAACCTGCCGCGTTCCAGCCGCCCGCTGGTCTGGATTGCCATCGCTTATGCCGCCGGAATCTGGTGCGCGGCGCGCTTTGACGCCTGGGATTGGCGCTGGCCGCTGGCGGCGGCAGCCGTCCTGCTGGCGCTGAGCCTGCCGGGCAAGGGGCGGCCGCGCGCCTGCCTGTGGCTGGCCTGGTTCATGGTTGCCTGGGGCGCGACTGCCGCGCGTTGGGATGCCGCCGGCGGGGAACAACTGGGGCGCCTCCTCCAGCGCGCGCGCGAGTCCGTGGAATTGCAGGGCCGCATTGCCAACGCTCCGGTCTTTCACCCCAACCCGCGCCGGCCGCCGGAAGGCGCCAGCCCGATGGGTCTTTGGCAATTTGAACTGGCGGCAGACCGCATCCGCCGGCTGCCGGAATGGCAGAAGACGGGAGGACTTGTGCGCGTGTTTTTACCGGGGCGCGCAGACCTGCAACTGGAAAATGGATCAGAATGGATGGTGGCGGGCGTCTTGTCGGACAATTTACGCCGGCGCCTTGAACGACGGGATTGGCAGTGGCATTGGCGGCTACGGGACGGGGAGTTTCACGCGGATACCCCGGCATGGCGCCAGTCCCGGGCGCCGGCCGCTTTGCGGATATTACGTCGTTTCACCATGCGCGCCGATCCCGCAGCGGCCCGGCAAATTGCGCCCGCCGGAGCGTGGCATCCCGGCGCGAGGCTCCAGGCCTGGCGCGCCCGCGCCGGGGAATCGCTGCGCCGGGGTTTGGATGGTTTCCCCGATGCGGCCGCGATTTTACGGGCTTTGATCCTGGGTTATGACGATGAATTGCCCGAAGATCTGCGGCGGCGGTTTGTCGCCACGGGCACGTATCATCTGTTCGCCGTTTCGGGAACGCACATGGCGATGCTGGCCATGTTGACGGCCGGCGTTCTGCGTCTTGCCGGCGTATCCCGCGTTTACTGGTTCCTGGCGGTTGCCCCGGTGCTGGCGGTCTTTACCGCCATGGTCGGAGCGCCGGCCAGCGCGGTGCGCGGCAGTTTGATGGCGGGGCTCTGGCTGCTGGGATTGTTGGTTGGACGCCGGAATGACGGCGCCTCGGCCCTGGCGCTGGCGGGGTTATTGATTCTGCTGTACAGTCCCGGGCAGTTGTTTGCGCCGGGGTTTATCCTGTCCTTTGCCACCGTCGCGGGCCTGTTGTGCGCAGCCCCTTTTTTAGTCCGTACGCTTGCAGGTAAGCCGCCGGCGCCGATTGATCCGGCCCGCGAGCGCGGGCGCGTATGGATCAGGAAGACATGGCGTACCTGCCAATTCTGCGCCGCAGCTTCCGCGGCCGCCTGGCTGGCCTCCATGCCCTTAATGGCCTGTTGGTTTAATGTCTGGTCGCCCCTGACCGCCCTGGCCAACGTGCCGGTCATTCCGCTGGCGGGCCTGGCGCTGGGATTGGGGTTTCTGGCCATACTCCTGGGCGGCATTCATCCGTGGCTGGCGGCTGCGTTCAATTGGCTGAACCTTGCGCCGGTAATTTTGATGCGCGATTGGCTGGCATTCGTACAGTCCATCCCCGGGTGCCAGTTGACCGTCAAAAGTCCGCCATTCTGGACGATATGCTGTTGGTATGTCGGACTGGGCCTGCTGGTTTGGCTTCGCAAAAACCAGGTTGCCGGTGCGCGCTGTGCCGTGGCTGCTGCTCCCCAATCGCCATTTCCAGGCCTGACGCCGGCAACGGGTCAGGCGCGGCATCCGGGGCCATGCCATCGCTGGCGCGCTTGGCGGCTGGGGGCGGCGCTGGCGCTGGTGCTGGCCTGGCCGGCCTGGGATGTGCTCGATGGCCGCGGCGGCCGGGTGCAGGTGTTGAATGCCGGAGGAACGGCGGTGGCGCTGGGCCGCGGCCCGGGACTGCTGCGCAAGGCCGCCTGGCTGGTCAATGCCGGCAGCCGGCGCTATACGCGGCGGCTGAAACAAATGTTGGCGCTGGCAGGTGTGAACCGCCTGGATATCTGGATGCTGCCGGGCATGGATGCCGATCGCGTATCCGCCGCGGAAATTTTGATGGCAAGCGGTGAATTTAACGCGGAACGGGCAGTGTATCCGTTCGGCTTTAACCGATACCATGTTTTTACCGCCATGCGCGGTTCCCTGGAGGTTGCCGGAACGGAATTGACTGAAACGCGCCAACCGGCGTCGGACATCCTGCCCGGCGGGCTGGTATGGCGGACATGGCCGATCGCGGACACGCCGGGCCGGATGAAGGCGGAAATAGCAGCGCCGGTATGGAACGTGACAATCATACCACCCGGCGCTGCCGGCCATTTGCGCGACATGGTTGAGATTGATATACGGGATCATGCGCGGAAGGACGTTGCAGCCCGCCTCATTATTGATTGCCTGCCTTGCCGTTTTGATGCGCAATGCCTGCCAGACGGCGCTGGTTCCTGTCTGGGTCTTGCTCCGGGAGAAATATTAACCTTGGATTTTGCCGGCCGCGGCATGCAGGCGCGCTGGCCGTGAAAAGTAGACGGCAGTACATAAAATTGGCCTCCGCCCGATCCGGCACGGCTGTGTCATTCTCGGAAAAGAAGGCTCGGCAGGGACGCCTCGACCTACCATTTTGGACATATCTGCCTGAGGTGGGGCGAACCGTCCCTGGTGAGCCGCAAGCATGACGCAGCCGCGCCCGATCCGGAGGGAAAGCGTGTTTTTACTTGCCTGCAAGCAGGCGGGATAGTATAAGCCAAATGATCCAGTTTCAAAAAACTAACTCAAATGATAATCCGTGCCGGCCGGCCAACAAGCATACCGCCCGGTTTTCCTGAAAATCGCAGGGAGAGCGCACATGAAAATAATTGGAGTCTGCGGAAATTACCGTGCGGGCGGCGTCACGGAACGCTTGTTGAATTCGGCCGCGGAAGGCGCCCGCGGGGCCGGCGCCCAGGTGGATATCCTGACATTGCGCGATATCAATTTCGAATTCTGCCGGAACTGCAAAAATTGCTGGGATTCGCAGGAGGACGGGTTGACGGCGGATTGCGTCATCCGGGACGAACTCACTCCCTGGCTGGAGCAGATTGCCGCCGCCGATGCCTTGATCCTGGCCGCTCCCGTGAATTTCAGCTCGCTCACGGCGCTTTTCAAGAAATTCCAGGAGCGTTGCCTGGTATTTACCCGGCTCCAGCCGTTGCCGGCCCTGGCGCGCCGGCTGGCCGGCGTCCCCGCCGTGCCGTCCGCCCGGCGCCGCGGCCGGCCCCGTCCGATACTGTGCCTTACCGCCTCCGGCGCGCCGGCATGGCTGGGCCGGCTGATGATGCCTTGCGTCCGGAAACAATTCCGGGCGATGGGAGAAGCCTGGGGCGGCCGGATAGACGGCTTGATCTGGGCGGGCGGCAGCATGGCCAGTGGACACCTGCCGGAAGACCGGCTGTTGGCGGATGCACGCGCAGCCGGCGCGCGTCTGGCGGATCCCGGCGGCCGCTGACCGGGATCCGGGCCGCCGGTTAATGGATATAAAACATCATCCCGGCGTTTATATATTCATAGCATCCAATGTCCGGCGCGCCATCCCGCACCCGCCGGCGCCCGTCCATGTCCAGCGCGTCGGCCATCCAGGGGTGGTTGGTGCCGGCATTGATGCAGGGCGATTCGCGCTGCAGCCGGTAATTGCCCGCCGCCGCGTCCACGAACAGCGGATTGTTGGTCAGGTTGCCCTTGTCCGGCGGGAAACTGTTGAAATCAGCACAGCAATATGAAAAGGCGTTGGAAGCGGCCAGCGCGTAAATGTCGGGCGATGCCACTCCGGCAGCATTGCTGTAGATGATGTTGTCGGTGACGTTGGTGAAGGCGGTTGTGATATGCAATCCCCCGCCGGTATTGGATGCATAATTGCTGACGATGGTGCAGGCGTCTGCAGGCGTCAATGGCGCCGAGATTGTAATGGATGCGGTACATGTAAACGCCGCCGGCATATGTGGCGGTGTTGCCGGTGATCAGGCAGTTGCGCAGGGTGCCGCCGTCCCGGCCATAAACGCCGCCGGCGGTGACCGAACTGTTGCCGTCAATGTGGCAGTTATACAGCAGGCCCCCGGCATCCAACCTCACTCCGCCGCCGTTGGTGATGGCGATATTGCCGCGGATGGTGGAGTTGGAAACGGCCGGCTTGCCGTAGATGCCGCCGCCCACTCCCGATTGATTTCCCAGAAAAACGCAACGGTCGGCGAAGCCGCCGTACAGCCCTCCGCCGGAAGTCGCTGATACGTTGCTGGCGACGATGCAATCAATGAGGATGGAGCCGCTGCATCCGCCGGCGAAAGTGCCGGCGGTATTGCCGATGATCCGGCTGTTCATGAGCAGACCGCCCTGGGTGCCGCCGGCACTGCCGGCGGATTCGTTGTAAGTTATATCGCAGTTGCTCACCAGGGTTACCATGCCGGAATCGAAATAGATGCCGCCGATGGTGCTCGAGGCGGTATTGCTGCTGATCTCGCAATCCAGGATGAAAACATTGGTGCCCCGCACGCGGATCCCTCCGCCGGTGCCGGCGCTGTTCTGGATGATCCGGCAATTCCGCAGGTAAGCCGCGCCGGCGGAGCCGGCCAGGTTGGCGCCGCCGCCGCTGGGGGCGAAGTTGCTGACAACGATGCAGTTCTGAACCGTGCCGCCGGCAGCGGATATCCGGATTCCTCCTCCTTCGCTGGAATAATAGCTGCGGGTAATGGTGAAACCGTCCAGGACTGCGCCGGCATTGTAGATGTTGGCCACCAGGTTGGAGCGGTCCGGGTAACCGCCGTCAAGAATTGTTTGTTCCGCGCCGTATTCCGGCAGGCTGCGAATGGTAATGGCTTTGCCAATGTTCATGGGTTGGGCGTAGTATGTGCCGTTCGATACCCAGACCGTATCGTTGTCGGATGCGGCGGTAATAGCGTGGCCGATATTGGTGGCGGCATTAGTCCAGGTGTTGTAGGGAGAAGCCGGGATGACATCGGGCGTGCCTGGCGGAACGACATGGAGGTCAGCCGCCCATCCCGCTGTGCCGATGAGCGCCAGTAAACTCATTCCAACCTGCCAGCACATGATCATCTTAGCTGTCATGATTAACTCCCGGAATTTTTGGTTATTGGCGTTAAAACAATTTTGTTCAAGCAGGATAAAAACATGAGAGCGTCAACCCAAATATACTTATAATCATATATCGGGAAATTGGCCGTGTCAAATATTATATCCCTGCCTGGCAGTGAGGGGCACGGCTGCGTGATTTCCGTGAAAATGGGCGCGGCGCGCCATTGCGTCGGCAGAACGGCATCTGCCGGTCTGAAACAATCTTTTACGCCCTGGTTTGAATCCCGCTTTTCCCCTTCGATTCCCGGGCGATCTTGGCGGCTAACCTGGCCGATGGGCCCCTGCCTGTCCAACGCTGCTTACCTGCTGGAGGATTTCAATTTCATCCACGATCAGGCAGGCGAAATTTTCGTCGTTTTTATAGGAATAACTCCGCCGCTGATGCGCCTTGAAAAACTTGACTTTTACAAACCGGCAATTCAAATTTACGGATACCGAGAGCCAGCCGTGGCGGTAAACTTCCGCTTCGCCGGCTTTCCGGTAGGATTGGCCGTCGGCGCCGGCATATACCGCAATCCGGTCGGCGGCAAAATGTTGTGCCGCGACCCTGGAACAACGCACCAGGTCAACGCGGCAGATCTGTTCCAGGTCGACGGCGATGTCGACCTGGAACACATGGTCCGGTTCCATGGCGTAATAACCGAACATCAAATCATGTCCGGCGCCATGCGCCATGCCGGAGCACAACATGCCGTCGGTGGCCGTCGTTCCGGCCATGTCCGGGGCGCAGGGGAATGGGTCGCGGCGTTCGGGGGCCAGTTTCTTGCGCCCGGGGAAATTGGGCGGGGCGGACCGGGAATATTTTTTGCCCAGGGCAAGGTTTTTAAAGACCGGGAGCGGGTGTTGCATGTATGCCCGGTATTGCGCGTATTGCGCGGCAGCCTGCGGTCCGCCCAGTTCCGGCGGCAGACCCGGCTTGGCCCAGAAACCGGTTGTTTCAAAGGTGATGACCTTTTCCGCGTAGGGGCGTTCGCAGGCGATTTGCTGGAGCAGCCCCTGCGGTCCATCGAAGCCGCCGCCGCGGTACCGCGGCACCAGGCGGCGGGCATCGTCGGAGTCGAACGATTCGGCGTTAGCCCAGACATGCAGGGAGGTATTGCGGCAGGCATCCCGGAGCACGGAATAAAAGCTTTGCACGCGGTCCAGCGCCAGTTCGGCGCATCCGACGGAATCCATCGGCGCGATGATGTTGAAGGGGGCGCGGCCTTCCTTGAAATAACGATAAAGTTCACGGTGCAGGCCGGTGTGCAGGACGTCGTTGATGAAATCGTAATCGCCCAGGGCGACGGATACCAGCAGGGGCTTGGCGGGGGCCAGTTGATCAGCCTTGCGCCGGATTTCCGCGGCCAGTTTCAGAAACCATTCGAATTCCGCCAGGGGGCGGGCGACGGTCGGCTCCACGGGGAAGTACCAGCCGTAAAATGATTTGTACTGTCCGTACAGCTCGTACAATTCTTCCATAACCCGGCCATAATCGTCCATGATGCTCAGATGATTGCCGGCGGAAAGAAAAACCGATTGGCCGTTGCGCTCGGCCGCGGTCAGGATGGCGCGGATGGGATCCTGCGCCTTGATGGCGGAGCGCGGGTAATGCCGCGATGCATAATGCGCGCGCAGGCCGCGGTCGGCTTCGGGAGTGTAACGGTACTTGATGTCGGCGAATTGAATGGACGACATCATGATCAGCGCCTTGATCCCGATTTCGTTGAAGCTGTCAACCTGTTCCGCCCATTGCCGGTCGGTCAGTTCTGACAAGTCCCGGGCGAAGGACAGGGTGTTGGGTTTGCCTTCGGATGCCAGCAGGAAGAACGAGCCTTCGAGCAGGTTAGGCGCGTATGGCCGCACGGCGAGGGGCCTGGCAATCCAGATGGGATCGGCGCCGGGCCTGGCCGTATCCGCCAGGGATACGTGCAGCGTGTGGGAGCCGGCCAGGCCGGCCATGGATTTGAATACGGTGCAGAAACCATGGGCACGGGCCGGCGCCCGGATGCGGCGGACGGCGAACCGGCGCGCCGGTTCGCGTCCGTCCAGGTGCATGGCGATTTCCACCTGGCCGGCCGCGCCCTGGTTGGCGATCTGCAGGCGGATTTCCAGGGTATCGTCCTCGGACACAGGTTCGAAGGGAATGTAGCAGAGGTCCAAATCCGGGTTGACGGCGATCTTCATGTTCATTCAACGCGGGCAACGGCCGCCTGCAAGCCGCCGGATCAGGCCAGGCTGGCCAGGTCCATATTGCGGGCGGCGGCCACTTCGTCCAGCCGGCCGATTTCCGTGGTGGCGGGCGCCGCGCGGAGCGCGTCGGGGTTAGTCCGCGCGATTTCCGCCAGTTCGGCCATCACCTCGGCAAAGCGGTCCAGCGTTTCGCGCGTTTCGGTTTCCGTGGGTTCCACCATCATCGCTTCCGGCACGATCAGCGGGAAATAAACCGTGGGAGGATGCATGCCGCGGTCAATCAATCCCTTTGCGAAATCCATGGCGCGGACGCCGCCGGCATCGCGCGGATTGACGCTGAGGACGAATTCGTGCATGCAGGGCCCGTCGTAACTGGCGGTGAAATGCCGCCGGAGGCGCGCCAGCAGGTAATTGGCGTTCAGGACGGCGTGGTTGCTGACCGCGCGCAAACCTTCGCGTCCGATCAGCATGCAATAGGCGTAGGTCCGGACAAGCACGCTGAAATTGCCGTAAAACGGCGCCACGTAACCAATGCTCTTCGGATAGTCGTAGTCCAGGGCGTAAGCGCCGTCGTTCCGCTTGATGACGCGGGAAATCGGCAGGTAAGGCCGCAGTCGTTCCACGACGCCCACCGGGCCGGCGCCCGGGCCGCCGCCGCCGTGCGGCGTGGAGAAGGTTTTGTGCAGGTTGAGGTGGCAGACGTCAAAGCCCATGTCCGCCGGTTTGCACCGGCCGAGGATGGCGTTGAAATTGGCGCCGTCGTAATACATCAGGCCGCCGGCGGCATGCACCAGCCCGGCGATCTCTTCCACGTCCGGCTCGAACAGACCCAGGGTGTTGGGGTTGGTCATCATCATCCCGGCGGTGTGTTCGTTCACCGCGGCTTTCAAAGCTTCCACGTCCACCGTGCCGCGCGCATTGGAAGGGATGGTGACGACTTCGAATCCCGCCAGTGCGGCGCTGGCGGGATTGGTGCCGTGCGCCGAGTCGGGAATCAGGATTTGCCGTTTCTGCCTGCCCTGGTCGCGCTGCCAGGCCGCCATGATCATTGCGCCGGTAAGTTCTCCGTGCGCGCCGGCGAGCGGCTGCAGCGTGAATTCGCGCATGCCGGTGATTTCGGCAAGCAGGCGTTCGGTTTCATACAGCAGGCGCAAGGCGCCCTGGGTCAGCAAGCCTCCGTGGCTTAATTGCGGCCAGAGTGGATGGACCTGGGCAAACCCCGGCAGCGCCGCCGCGGCTTCGCAGGCCTTGGGATTGTACTTCATGGTGCAGGAGCCCAGCGGATAGAAGTTGGTGTCCACGGAAAAATTCCGGCGGGAGAGGTTGGTGAAATGGCGGACGACTTCCAGTTCCGACGCTTCCGGCAGGGCCGGCGGCGATTCCCGGAGGAATTTGCGGTCAATCAGATCCCGTACCGGCACGGTCAGGCGCGGCGCGCGCGCCGCGCGGCGGCCGGGGACGCTCTTTTCGTAGATCAATTTCATAATGGCCTTTGGAGTTCGATTACAGCGCCGCTTCCATGGCGGCGGCGAAAGTGTCAATTTCTTCCTTGGTGCGTTTTTCCGTGAATGCCAGGAGCAATTCGTTGTCCATGCCGGGATAATAGCGTCCAACCGGGAAACCGGCGGCAAAACCTTTTTCGATCATGGCGCTGACAAGGTCGGCGGCCTTGACCGGCAGCGAAAGGCAGAATTCATTGAAAAAGTAATGCCGGTAGGCCGGCTTCACGCCGGGGATGGCCGTAAGTTTTTCCCAGGCGTAGGCGGCATTGGCGGCGCAGATTTCAGCCGTCTCCGCCAGGCCGTGTTTTCCCTGCAGGCAGAGGTAAATCAGCGCGCGCAGCGCGCAAAGCGCCTGGTTGGAGCAGATGTTGGAGGTGGCCTTTTCCCGGCGGATATGCTGTTCGCGCGCCTGGAGGGTCAACACGAATCCGCGGCGGCCCCGGGCATCTTTGGTCGCGCCCACCAGGCGGCCGGGCATTTTATGGACATGTTTGGCGAGGGTGGCCATGAAGCCGAGATAGGGTCCGCCGAAGGACAGCGGCAAGCCCAGGCTCTGGCCTTCGCCGGTGACGATATCAGCGCCCATGGCGCCGGGCGGGCGGAGCAGCCCCAGGGAAATTGGGTAAACGGACATGATGCCCAGGGCGCCGGCGGCATGCGCGGCGCCGATGATGTCGGTGAAATCATCCAGGCACCCGAAAAAGTTCGGGTTCTGCAGGATGACCGCGGCCGCGTTTCGGTCCAGCATGCCGGCCAGCGCCTCGCGGTCCGCCAGACCATTCTTCATGGGCACTTCCCGGAATTCGAAATCCAGGTTGGCGGAAAGGCACTTGAGCATGGCGCGGTAGATGGGATTGACGCCGGTGTCTATCAGCACCCGCCGGCGCCGGGTAATGCGGAAAGCCATCATGATCGCCTCGAACAGCGCCGTGCCGCCGTCGTAAAGCGAGGCGTTGGCAACCGTCATGCCGGTCAGACGGCAGATGGCGCTCTGGTATTCGTAGATCGCCTGGAGCGTGCCCTGGGAAATTTCAGGCTGGTAGGGCGTGTACGCGGTGAAGAATTCCGCGCGGCCCGCCAGGGCGTCCACCGCGGCCGGTATGAAATGGTCGTAGAATCCTCCACCGCAGAAGTTGACCAGTTGCGTGGCGTTGGCGCCGGCCAGGCGTTGGAGTTTGGCCGCCATTTCCATTTCGGAAACTCCGGCCGGGATGTTGAACTGGTCCGTCTGCAGGTTTGACGGTATGTCGCGGAACAGCTGGTCGAAATCGGTTAATCCGATGGTTTGCAGCATTTCCCGGGATTCGGCGGGCCCGGGGGCGTGAAAGGACGTTGCGCTCATGGTTGCTCCTTGGATGTGACAAGCAGGTTTCAGGCCGGCGGCGTTTTTCCGCGCGCGGTGCCGCCGGTATAAAAGGGCAGGGTGGCTACCGTTGCCGGCAGGCGGCGTCCGCGGGCTGAAATTTCCAGTTGGCGCCCGGGCGCGGCGCGCTCCTGTTCCACGTACGCCAGGGCTACTGCCCGGTTGAGGCTGGGAGCGAACAGGCCGCTGGTGACCGCGCCGGCTTCCACGGCGCCGTCAAACACCAAGTCTCCCGGGCGGGCGGCCATGCGTCCCGGCAGAAGCAGTCCCGCCAGGATGCGGCGCCGATCGCCGGCGAGTTCCCGCCGCACGGCGTCGCGCCCGATGAAGTTTTTGTTCAAATCAACGAACCGGCCCTGGGCCGCGCCGGCCGGGGTTTGGCCGCGGCTTAATTCATGCCCGTAAAGGGCGTAACCCATTTCCACGCGCAGGGTGTCGCGCGCGCCCAAACCGGCAGGCTTGATCGTTCCCGCGTCCAGCAAAAGGCGCCAGAAGCGCCGCGCCTGCGCGGCGGGCAGATAAAGTTCGTAACCCCACTCGCCCGTATAACCCGTGCGGCTGAGGAGGCAGGGTGTGTCCTGCCAGGCGACTTCCTGGAACCGGAAATACTTCAAAGCCGGCACCTGGCCGGGGAAGATATCCGCCAGCGCCGCATGGGCGCGCGGGCCCTGGATGTCCAGTTTGGCGGTTTCCGCTGAGAGGTCCGTGAATTGCGTGTTGACGGAAAGATGTTCGCGAATCCAGGCGGCGTCGCCGGCCGCCGTGCCGGCGTTGACCACCAGCCAGAAACGGTCGGCGGCCATGCGGAAACAGATCAAATCGTCAATCACGCCGCCGCCGTCTTCCAAAAGGTAGCCGTAGGATCCCGCGCCGGCGGGGATGGCCGCGATGGATTGGGTCAGCAAACGTTCCAGGTCCGCTTCCGCCCCCGCGCCGCGCAATTCAAATTCGCCCATGTGGCAGACATCGAAAAGAGAAACCTGGCTGCGGGTGTATTGATGTTCGGGTATGATACCGGTGTAGAGCAGCGGCATTTCCCAGCCGGCGAAATCCACTATGCGGGCCTTCAATCCGGTGTGTTCTTCGTAAAGCGGTGTTCTCATGCGGATTCCCGTGATTGTTTGAACGACGGCGGTGAACTGCAAAAATTTGGCTTTATTATACCACACACCCGGTCAGCTTTTCAAGCTGATCTTTCGCGTTTTCCATGCTTGACGCTTCCGGGGCGATTGAGTAGCATGCCGCAAGTGGATGTCTGGAATTGAGGAATAGCATCATGCATTTCACCGACATGCAGGAAGGCCGGGTGGCCGTGGTGGCGGTAGGCGGGCGGCTGGATGCCGCCGGAGCGCCGCTGCTGGAAAAACATTTGAAAGGTTTGACGTCCGCGAGCCGGCCGCGGGTGGTGGTTGATTGCGGCGAATTGGAATATGTCAGCAGCGCCGGCTTAAGGGTTTTTCTGGCCGCGTCCAAGCAGGTTCGCGAGGCCCAGGGCGCCTTTGCTCTGGCCAACATGGCCAAGAGCGTCCGCGAGATTTTCGACATTGCGGGGTTTTCGGCGATCATCGCCATTCATGGCACGGTGGCGGAGGCTGTCCAGTCCTGCGGCTGAAATAATAAGGAGAATGAATCATGTTGACGTTTGCCGAAGAAATTCTGCTGCTGGCGTTGGATGACCAGCAGGGCGTGATCAAGCCCCTGCCGGTGTCCGCCATGGAATACGCCTTGTCCGGCGCCGTGTTGATGGATTTGGCGCTGGCTAACCGGATTGACACGGATTTGAAACAATTGCGCGTGGTGGACAATGCCCCCACCGGCGACCTGATTCTGGATGAGGCGCTGAAAATTCTGCAAGCCCAGCCGGCGCCCCAGACTACTACCCATTGGCTGAGTTACCTGGCGGGGCAGGCCAAGGATTTACAGGACCGCGTATTGCGCCGGCTGGTGGAGAAGGGTATCCTTAAATTGGAAAACCGCAAAATCCTCTGGGTGTTTCAGGTGCGGCGCTACCCGCTGCTGGACAACCGGGAGGTCAAGGAAGTCAAAACCAGGTTGCGCGAATTGATAATGAGCAACGAAATTCCCGACGCCCGCGAGGCGGTGCTGATCAGCCTGGTGAACGCCTGCCGCCTGTTTGACGAAATCTTTTCAGAAGCGGAGTTGGATAAGTACCGCTCCCGGATCGCCGCCCTGGCCAAGTTGGACCTGATCGGTCAGGAAGTGGCCCGTTCCATCCATGAAATTGCCCAGGCCATGGCGCTGGCCATGCCGATGATGGTTTGATTCAAGGCTGCTGTTCCATCGCCTTGCTCTGCATGACGGCCAGGTAGCGGTCGGCTTCCTCCAGGCTGGAAAAGATCGCTTCCCTGGGCAGGGCGGCGGCAATTTCAAAAACCTTGGCGATTTGCGGTTGCAGCTTGATCATCATGAAACTACGGTTCTGCGACTCCAGCATTTTCCGCGCCTTGAAAATCAGCCGCAGCCCCATGCTGCTGATGTAATCCAGCCCGGACATATCGCAAACCAGCACCCGGAATCCCGGCGCCGACAGCGCGGGCAAAAGTTTTTGTTCGCAAAGCGGAGCGGTGGCGGTGTCCAACCGGCCGGAAAGAAACACGAGGCAACGTCCATTTTCCGGTTTGGCAATACGGATGTCAAACATGTTCGGCTCCTTGTGGCTAGCGGATTTTCGGATGATTGAATACGGGAGAGCAATAACATAATTGCATCTGGAATACCAGTAAAATTGCAGAATTATCTTTTGTGTTTCCGGCGGCGATGTGCTATGATAAGTTATTAATTTTTCCAAGGATCAAGGCGCATGCGCGAGAATTATGCCGCGGAGTTGAATCGCAAGGATCTGGAACTGGACGTAAGCTTGCGCCCGGCTAAATTTCCCGATTTCGTCGGGCAGATTAAAATCCGCGAACGGCTGGAATTGTTTGTTGCCGCGGCCCGGGGCCGGAACGAGGTGTTGGATCACGTCCTGCTTTCCGGTCCGCCCGGCCTGGGCAAGACCACCCTGGCCTATATCCTGGCCGACGCCATGGGCAGCAATGTGCGCGCGACTTCCGGACCGGTGATTGACAAGCCCGCCGATCTTGCCGGCATTCTCACCAGCATCGAGCCGGGCGATGTGGTTTTCATTGACGAAATTCACCGCATGCAGAAATCCGTGGAAGAGTACCTGTATTCCGCCATGGAAGATTTTGCGATTGACATCATGCTCGACCAGGGCGCCAATGCCCGCGCGGTCCGACTGAACCTGCCCCGTTTCACGCTCGTCGGCGCCACCACCCGCAGCGGACTGCTGTCCGCCCCGCTGCGGTCGCGCTTCGGCCTGGCTTGCCGGCTGAATTATTACAGCCATGACGATTTGCGGGCGATCGTGTCCCGCTCCGCCCTGCTGTTGAAGGTGGATGTGGATGCAGACGGCGCGCTGGAAATTGCCGCCCGCGCCCGCGGCACGCCGCGGATAGCCAACAACCTGCTGCGGCGCGTCCGCGATTACGCGCAAATCCGCGCGGACAACCGCATCACGCGCCCGGTCGCGGACCAGGCGCTGGCCATGCTGGAAATTGACCGGTACGGGCTGGACGAGATGGACAAACGCCTGCTGGAAACGCTGGCGCATAAATTTTCCGGCGGCCCCGTCGGCTTGAATTCCCTCGCCGTCGCCGTAGGCGAGGAGCCGGACACCATCGAAGAAGTTTACGAACCGTATTTGATCCAGGAAGGCTACCTGCAGCGCACGCCCCAGGGGCGCATGGCCACCACCTTGTGTTATGAACGGATGGGATTGGCCGCGCCGGGCGCACGGTCACGGCAGGGCGAATTGCTGTGACCGGCAGTTGAATTTTGATTACACGTAACCAGGTATCAGCGAGGTAAAACCATGCCAGACAACAAACGCTCCAGCAAAACCAAGCATGCCGCCGCTGCAGACGACGTCCACAGTCCCCGCGGATTTGCCGCTACGGCGCGCCGGCTGGCCGGACATGTTCCGACCATCGCCATCACCCCGGTGGCCGACGGCCGCCCCGGGGCGTATGAGTCCAACCTGGAAGGCACCTGGCGCATGGCGGAAAAAGTCGCGCGCCTGATACGCGATAATGTTTTCCTGCCTGACGGCTCGCCTGTGCGGGTGGTCACCCCGCCGGAAATTGTTTACGGCGCGCGCACCGGCGCGCTGGCCCAGGAATATTACGCCCGCGAAGGCGTCAGCGCCAATATCTGGGTCAGCCGCTCCTGGGCCTACAGCGATGAATTGATGAGCGCCTGCCAGGGACTCGGCAGCAGCGAATGGATTCAGGCCGCCTATGGCTTGAACCAGACCGACCGGCCGGGCGCGGTCTGGCTGAAGGCTTTTTGCGCGGCCATGGATGAAAAGGAACGGCCGATCTTTTCCATCTACAATCCGGACTTGGAGACGGAAGACGGCGATATGGCGCCCTACGTGCGCGAGCGGCTCCTGCGTTTCGCGCGCTGCGCCGCGGCAATCGCGGAAATGCGCGGCAAGAATTACCTTTCGCTCGGCGGCGTTTCCATGGGCATCATCGGCTCGGATGTCCGGCGTAATGCCTTCCTGCATTACCTGGGCATGGGCGCCGTCTCCGTGGACATGGTGGCCATCAAGGGCCGGATTGACCAGGGCTTCTATGACCACGAGGAATTGGAACTGGCCTTCCGCTTCCTCAAGGAAAACGCCGCCTTCGACTTTGGCGGAGGCGCGCGGCCGTCGGCCCCCGACGACCTGCTGCGCACCAGCATCCTGATGACCATGATCACCCGCGATTTGATGATTGGCAATCCCAAACTGGCGGATGCGGCATTTGCCAAAAGGCATGGGTTCCAGGCCAATGTCGAGCGCGCCCAGGGGGCGAATGCCATTGCCGCCGGGACCCAGGGGCAGCGCGCCTGGACGGATCTGTATCCCAACTTTGACCTGGCCGAAGCGCTCCTGAACAGTTCGTTCGACTGGTGCGGGGCGCGCCCGCCATTCGTCGTGGCCACGGAAAACGATTCCAAAAACGCCATCGGCATGCTTGCGGCGCACCTGCTGACCGGCCTGCCCCAGTTGTTTGCCGATATCCGCACCAACTGGACCGCGGACAGCATCCGCCAGGCCACCGGCCATGATATCTCCAAACTGGCGCCCGGCGGATTCATTGACAAGCGCAATTCCGGCGCCGGCGCGCTGGATTACGCGCTGGACCTGCCCGGCCTGGCCGGCGCAGGGCTGGCGATGCCGGAGGTGGCCGCCCGGCTGAGGGACGACAAGCGTTTCCAGGCGCAAGTGATCCGGGAGGCTTTCCGCCGTACGAAATTCATCCACGCCGCCCTGGAATATTTCCCCGGCGACGGCCTTTCCAGCCATTACCGCACGCCGGGCGGCATCCCGGTCACGGCTTACCGCTATAACATGGTCGGCGGCCAGTTGACCTGTTCCATCGTGGAAGGCGACACGATTGACCTGCCGCCCGCCGTGGCCGAATATGTCAACCGCGTCACCGATCCCACCTGGCCGGAAACTGCCTGGCGCCCGCGCGGCATGTCGTCATTCGAATACATGACGCGCATTGGGCCGAATCACGACGGCAATTCCTTCGGCTGTATCGGCGCCGACATGCTCACCTTGAACGCCATGCTGCGCATACCGGTTGACATGCACAATGTGCCGCAGAAAGATATTTTCCGCCCGACCCTCTGGGATCGGTTCGGCGGGGACGATTTCCGGGCCTGCGCCTTTCTGGGGCCGCTGTATCGTTAAGTTTTGAACTCGACAGAGGCGGAGATTTGCCACAAGAAGCACAAGATGCACATAGGGATGCAGAGGAATCCGCATCCCGTCCCCGCGCATCACGCATCCGTATCTTTTCCCATGCCCACACTCACACACCACGCATACTTCCAAGGCATTGACAGGCAATGACACCCGACAAGCCCGCGACATCTTTTACCTTCAAACTGGATGAATCCCAGCAAATTCTGCTGATGGAAATCATGCGCAGCGGCAATTATCGGCCGGTAACCATGGAATATACCCAGGCGGCCGCCGATGCCGATGGTTGCCGCGTGGCGTTGTACAACAGCGGCAAATGCCTGGTGCAGGGCAAAAAAGCCGCGGATTTTGTCCAGTTTGTCCTGGAACCGCAGGTGTTGGGCGCCGTCCGCATCGGCTACGAAAAAATTCTGGACGCCGCGCATTACCAGCCGCACCTGGGCGTGGATGAAAGCGGGAAAGGCGACTTTTTCGGTCCGCTGGTGATTGCCGCGGCTTACGCCGACAAGTCATTGGCCGAAAAGATGCAGGACATGGGCGTGCGCGACAGCAAGAACATCACCAGCGACAAGCGCCTGCTGGAAATCGCGCGCGACCTCCGGCAACTGCTGGGCCGGCGCTACAGCCTGGTGCGCATCGGGCCGTCGGCTTATAACCGCCTGTATGCCAAAATGCGGAGCGTAAACCTCATTCTGGCATGGGGCCATGCCCGCGCCATCGAAAACCTGTTGACAGTCATTCCGGATTGCCCGCGCGCGGTTTCCGACCAGTTCGGCAGCCAGCAGCAGGTGTTGCGCGCTTTGATGGGCAAGGGACGGAAAATCAAACTGGAACAGCGGCACCGCGCCGAATCCGATCCGGCGGTGGCCGCCGCATCCATCCTGGCGCGGGCGGATTTTCTGGCCGCGCTGCGGGAAATGGGCGAAAAGGCCGGCGTCAAATTCCCCAAAGGCGCATCCGCCGCCGTGGTCGCCGCCGCGGGCGAGTTGGCGGACAAGCACGGCCCGGCCGCATTGGTTCAAAATGCCAAATGCCATTTCCGCACCGCGGATGTTGTGTTGCAATCGCGCGCTCTGACGCGCGCCGCCCTGGGGCCGGACGGGCAGGCGCAATCGCAGGCGCAGCGGCACAAAGGGGCAAAGGATCAAAGGCACAGCGGCACAGAGGGGCTCTGAAACACCGAACACTTTTATTGCCGGTAAGGCCGGCGGAAAGGCAGTCATGATCAGAATCGGCGCAATCAATCCGGACACTTCGCATTTTGGCACTTTCGCCAAGTATCTGCATGCGGGCGCGCGCGCCCGCTATGCCGCCATGTACAATGACGGCATCCGCGATGACGCGGCAATTGACAAGTTTATCGCTGATTTCCAGTTGGAAAAGCGCTGCCGCACCCTGGAGGAGTTGGCCGATTGCGTGGATGTGGGATTCATTCATAGCTGCAACTGGGCGCAGCACCTGCGCCTGGCCGAGCCGTTCGTCAAAAAAGGCAAGCCGGTGTTCATTGACAAGCCGATCGTGGGTTCGCTGGCCGATTGCCGCAGATTGGAAGACTGGACGCGGCAGGGCGCCGTGGTCCTGGGCAGTTCCTCCCTGCGGTATTGCGACGAGGCGCGCGCTTTCCTGGCCAAGCCGGAAGCGGAGCGCGGCCGCATCGTCAGCGTTATCGGCACCGTGGGCACGGATGAATTCAACTACGGCATTCACGTGGTGGAACTGATCGGCGGGCTGGTAGGTACCGGCGCGGTGGCCTGCCGCTGCGTGGGCAGCGGCGAGGCGGACGGACGCCGGTGTGAAACCTTTTTCGTGCGGTTTGCTTCCGGGGTGACCGCCGTTTACAACAATTTCCACGAAGTCTGGCACCCTTTCACGGCCACCATCATGACCACCAAGACCACTTTCCAGTTCACCGTCAATACCGGCCGGATTTACGGGGCCCTGCTGGACCAGGTGCTCGACCGGCTGGAAAACAAGCCCAATGCCCTGGCGGATGTGCCGGCGCTGGCGGAGTCGGTGCAGATCATGCTGGCCGGCCGCCTGTCGCGCGCCCGCGGCGGCATCGAGGTGAAACTGGCGGAAATCCCCGTGGATGATCCGGGTTTTGACGGCGGCGCATTTGAAAAATTTTACGCCAAGCGTTGACAAGGATCAAAATGATAACCATTAAACATGCCGCGGACAATTTTGAACGCGAACCATTGCGGGCGCCATTCGGATTCAAGGGCGGGTACATGCGCGAAATCTGGCAGTCCGTCGCGCGCCTGGCGGATGACTCCGGGCACAACGGGGTGGGGCTGGGTACGCAAAGCATCCTCTGGTCCGACGCCGCCGTGTTCACCGCCCATTCAGAAGCGGCAGGCAACTGCCTCATGTATATGATGACCGCCTTCGCCTTGCGGCGCGCCGCCGGCATGTCTTTCGACACGCCGCTCGACCTGCTGGATCGCCTGCTGCCGGAGACCCATGCCTATGGCCAAAAATTAAGCGGCCGCCCGGATTTGCGTTTGACTTTCGCGTTGAATTCACTGGTGGCCGTGGACAATGCCGCCTGGCAGCTATACGCTGCCGTCAATGGCTGCCGGGATTTTGATGCCATGATCCCGGCGGAATTCCGCCCCGCTCTGTCCACCCGGCACGCGCAGGTTGCCTGCATTCCGTTGCTGTCCTACGGCGTCGGAATGCCGGAAATTCAACGGACGCTGCAGGAGGGCTTTTTCTTCTTCAAGATCAAAATCGGCTGCGACCCGGACGGCGACGGCGACCGCGGCAAAATGCTGGCGTGGGACAAGCGGCGCCTGGCTGAAATCCACGGTGCATTGAAGGATTTGCAAACACCGCATACTCAAGACGGCCGCATCCCGTATTACCTGGACGCCAACGGCCGGTATGACAGCAAGGACCGTCTGCGCCGGTTGCTGGACCATGCATCCAAAATCGGCGCCCTGGAAAGAATCGTCCTGCTGGAAGAGCCGTTTCCCGAGGAATTGGAGACGGATGTGCGCGATTTGCCCGTGAGGCTGGCGGCCGATGAAAGCGCCCATTCCGCCGAGGACGCGCGCCGCCGGATGGATATGGGATACGGCGCCATCGCCCTGAAACCGATTGCCAAGACCTTGAGCATGAGCTTGCGGATCGCCCGGCTTGCGGCAGAACGCCATGTGCCCTGCTTTTGCGCCGATTTGACCGTCAATCCCCTGCTGGTGGATTGGAACAAAAACGTTGCGGCCCGTCTGGCGCCGTTGCCCGGAATGACCATCGGCGTGCTGGAAACCAACGGGCATCAGAATTACCGCGACTGGAACAATATGACCCGGCGCCATCCCTGCTCCGGCGCGCCCTGGACCGTCCCGGTGGGCGGCGTATTCAACCTTGACGATGATTTTTATGCACGCAGCGGCGGCATCTTGATGGCCAGCCCGCACTATGCCGGCTTGGTGGCGGGATGATCCGCAGACGCGGTTTTGCCATGCCCGTGTTCGCCCGTCTTGCGGCTGTCCGAGTCTACATGGGAATTGACGGCGTTTATGCCATCGCTTTTCATGGACGTGATATCCTGTATGGTTTCCGCCATGCAGTCCGGACACAAGCCATGGGAAAATGACAGCAGCGAATTGTCGCTGATGTAGTCTTCGATCAATTGCCATGAATTGTCGTTGACGCGCACCCGGTGGCACTTGGCGCAAACGGAAATCAGGGTGCTCAAAATCCTTTTTTGCTGGACGTAGGTGTTCCCCACGGCAATGATTGCCGTGAACAAAACTGCCGCCGTCAGCACGCAACCGCGAACCAGCGTGGATTCATCCGGAGATTCGCCGAAGTAAAATCCGGAAATATCGCGCAATTCATTGACCCAGATCAGGAGCAACAGCATCACGAAAGTCAGCATCTGCCACAAGCCGATGTATGCAAACGGATCGCGCGGCAGATGAATGTTGTGGGATTTGTTCATGTCCGTATTCCTGGTGACATTTTTGCTGTTGCGTCCGCCGAGCCATGCCGATCCTTAATCTCCATCTATTGTATAAAGCTTGGCGGCGCTTGCAAAGGATAATTTTTCAAAGTTTTCATTTCAGTGGCATCTATGGAAAATTGGAACGATGGAATAATGGGGACGGGGTTGCTCGTTTCCGGGCATTTCAACACGAGTCAAGGCAGGGATGGCGGACTTTTAATATATCCGCAAGGCGATCGGAGCGTGCCTCCCAGAGGACGCATGCCGGCCGGCAGTTTTTTCTTCGACGCGATCATCCGGCAGGACCCCGTAAATGTCAACAATCTGCATCCGGAAGACAACCTGGAGGAATTCACCCTGCTGTCCGCCGCCGACCTGAAGTGGTATGAGGAGCAGGCGCAGCGGCTGGCATTGTCAACCCGCGCGGTAGTGGGCGGCATTGGCGGGACTGCGTTCGGCGACATTGCTTTGGTGCCCGCCCCGTTCCTGAAGCATCCCAGGGGCATCCGCGACGTTGCGGAGTGGTATATCTCCACGGTTGCGCGGCAGGATTACATCCATGCCGTTTTTGCGAGGCAATGCGAAATCGCGCTGCAGAATCTTGAAAAAGTCCACGCGGTTCTCTCCCGCACCCTGGATGTTGTCTTTGTCTGCGGCACGGATTTCGGCACGCAGGCATCGAGTTTCTGTTCGACGGACACCTACGAGGAACCTTACGCTCCGTACTACAGGAAGATCAACGCATGGATTCACGGAAATACCGCCTGGAAGACCTTCAAACACTCTTGCGGTGCGGTCGAAAAATTCATTCCGCACTTCATTGATTCCGGCTTCGATATTGTGAACCCCGTTCAGTGTTCAGCGGCGGGCATGGACCCGCGCCGGTTGAAGGATAATTACGGTGATCGCATCGTCTTCTGGGGAGGCGGCATTGACACTCAAAGGACCCTTCCCTTCGGAACGCCCGGCCAAGTGCGCCGGGAAGTGCTGGAACGGTGCGATATCTTCGCCCCGACCGGCGGCTTTGTTTTCAATGCCGTGCACAATGTCCAGGCCGGGACGCCCGTGGAAAATATTGTCGCTATGATAGATGCCGTAATGGAATTCAACGGCTTTTAACCGGGCGCGCAATGCGGCCCAACGCAACGAAGGGAGCAGGCATGAGAAAATTGGCTGGCGTAATGATGGTGTTGGTGGTGTCGGGCGTGACCGCTGCCGGCGCGCAGGAATCACAACGCCGCGCGTTGGCGGAAGAACTCCTGGCTGCGATGAACATGCAGGATGCTGTCGAGCAGTCCTTTGCCATGGTGAAGCGGATGATCCCGCCGCAAATGGAAAAAATGCAGCAGGTAACGGGCGCCACGAACATGCCGGCGAATGTGTCCCGCCAGACGGAAAAGATGATGGACATGATAGCCGGGGAATTGAGCTGGGAAAAGATGAAGGCCGATTACATCGCGCTTTACGCGGAAACATTCACGGAGCAGGAACTGAAAGACACGGTCGCCTTCTACAAGTCCCCGGCCGGCCAGGCATTCGTGAAAAAGCAGCCGGAATTGATGAAGCGGTCCATGGAAATCAGCCAGAAACTAATGATGCAGATCATGCCGAAGATCCAGGCCATGACCGAAGAACTCAAGCAAGAGGCCATGGAGGCCGGGCAGCAGAAGTAGAAAGTCTGACCATAGGCTGCATTGCCGGACGCTGATTTTCCGGCTTGCAGGCCAGGCGCGCAGCGCCTGGCCTGCAAGCCATTCCAGATCAACTGCCGGCCGGCCGGAAGCCAGGCGCTGCCGGCTTGCTCACGATTGCGCTCAAATGTGACATGTTTGGAAAAAAACAATTGCGCCGCAGCCGGGGTTGTGCTATTAATGCATGAATTTTTGCCGGGGGATTAGCTCAGTTGGCTAGAGCGCTTGAATGGCATTCAAGAGGTCGAGGGTTCGACTCCCTTATCCTCCACCAGTTTTGCCGCCGTCGAATTACATCCTGCCGCCGGCATGAAACGGCGCCGCCGCGATGGAGCACATCGCAGCGCTGAAATCCCGCGCGGATTCAGGAAAACGCAAAGGCAGCAGTCCATGTCCAACAACATTCCCGCCGGGCGGGCCGTTAATCTGGCGGGCGCCATTGATTACGCCGCGGATGCGGTGGTCAGCAAAACCCTGGTGGACCATCCGGCCGGCACCATTACAGTGTTTGCCTTCGATCGCGGCCAGGGCTTGAGCGAGCATACGGCGCCGTTTGACGCCGTGGTCCAGGCGCTGGAAGGTTCTGCGGAGATTTTGCTGGCCGGCCGGCCGGCCGCGCTCAGCGCCGGCGAATTGTTCGTCATGCCGGCGGGCGTGCCGCATGCCTTGCGAGCCGTGCAGCGTTTTAAAATGCTGCTGATCATGATTCGCCAGAAACCATCCTGAGTTAATTCCCGAAGTCATGTCAGCAAGGCCGGGGGGGCATCCGGCCTTCCCCAAAACGGATTTTTTGCGTTTTGAAAGGATGGCTTTAACGCTGCCCGGGACTTTGGATGCCGGCTCTCCCGAAAAAAATATAAAAAAATAACTTGCATCCCGGTTGAAAGTTGATAGAGTTTCATATTAGTAGCTGTCAGTGTGCGGTTTGGTGAGATGGTGGATGCCCAATGCCCCCTGGGTTTGGGCATTCGAAACCCGAATAAGTCGGGAACAGTCACCGGGTCGTCGGCGGCGCATGGAGGATCAGTATGGGTACGAGGTTGTATGTGGGAAATCTGCCTTTCGACATTTGCGAGGCGGATATCCGCGAGTTGTTCGAGAAGGTGGGCACGGTTTCGGATTGCACGTTGATTGTCGACAAATTCACGAACAAGTCACGCGGCTTTGCCTTTGTGGAAATGGCATCGAAGGATGACGCTACCAAGGCTGTTGCCGAATACAACGGTCAGGATTTCAAAGGCCGCCCGCTGACGGTCAATGAAGCCCGTCCGCGCGAAGAACGCGCCCCCCGCGGCGGCGATTTTGGCGGTGGCGGCGGCGGCTCCCGCGGCGGGTATCGCCGTTAATTAAATCATTTTTGACCTTGTGCGCCGGCGGGTTACAACCGCGCCGGCGCATTTTTTTTGCCTGCCATGCCTGAATTGCCGGAAGTTGAAACAGTGGTGCGCGGTTTGCAGGCGCTCAAACTGTCCGGGCGCATAATCCGCCGGGTCCGGGTTGACTGCCCGCCCATGGTGGCGCCGTTGACGCCGGCGGAATTTGCGCGCCGGCTGGAGGGCCGCCGCATTACGGCCGTGGGGCGCCGCGCCAAGTACATGATCATCAGTCTCTCCGGTGGGGTGACCTTGCTGGGGCATTTACGGATGACCGGCCAGTTGGCGGCGCTGCCCGCCGCCGCGCCGCGCGACCGGCATCAACACCTGGTGATCGGCTTGGACGGCGGACTGGAATTGCGTTGCCGCGATACCCGCAAGTTCGGACGCTGGCTGGTGACCGACCGTCCGGAGGCAGTTTTGGCGCATCTGGGGCCGGAACCGCTTTCACGGAATTTTTCCGCCGTCTGGCTGCGCGGGAAGTTGCGCCGCACCGCGCGCCGACTGAAGCCGTTGTTGCTGGACCAGAAGTTCCTGGCGGGATTGGGCAATATTTACGTGGACGAAGCGCTCTGGGCGGCGCGGCTGGGGCCATTGCGCCGGGCGGACAGCCTGACCGCTGCGGAAGCGGGACGCCTCCGCCTGGCTATCCGGCGGGTTTTGTCGCAGGGCATTCGCCATGGCGGCACGACGCTGGGCGAGGGGTTGGGCAATTTCAAGCTGGTTTCCGGCCGGCAGGGCGGACATCAACGCTGGCTGCAGGTGTTTCACCGCGCCGGCCAGCCTTGCCGGCGGTGCGGGGGCGTGATTCAAAGGTTGGTAGTGGCGCAGCGCGGCACGCATATTTGTCCGGTTTGCCAAAATGGAAATCATTGACTTTCATACGCATGCATTTGCCGATGCCATTGCGCCCCGCGCCATGGCCGCGCTTGAGGCCGGCGCCGCTACCCGCGGGTTTTTGAACGGAACGGTCAAGGCGCTCCTGGAATCCATGGATGCCGCCGGCATTGCCCGCTCGGTGGTGCATTCGATTGCCACGCGCCCGGCGCAATTTCTGCCGATCCTGCAGTGGTCGGAAAAAATCCGCTCCGATCGCATCATTCCGTTTCCATCGGTGCATCCCGCCGACCCGGCGGCGGCGGAAAATATCCGGCGCATTCGCGATGCGGGGTTCCGCGGCATCAAGCTGCACCCTTACTACCAGGATTTTACGCTGGATGCTCCGGAGCTTGATCCGATTTACGAAACCGCCCACGGCTGCGGCCTGGCGATTTTCAGCCATACGGGTTTTGACATGGCCTATCCCCGCGACCGCCGGGCGGACCCGCGCCGGATCATGCACGTCGTCCGGCGGTTTCCCGGCCTTTGCTTCATCAGCACCCATTGCGGAGCATGGTGCGATTGGGAAGAAGTGCGCCGGCATTTGCTTGGTCAGCCGATCTGGATTGACACCGCTTTTTCGCTGGAGTGCATGGACGCCGGTTCCGCGCGCGAGTTGTTGCTGGGCCATCCCGCGGAACGCCTGCTGTTCGGCACGGACTCGCCCTGGGCCGACCAGGCCCGGGCGATAGCCCTGGTCCGCCGGCTGGACCTTGGGGCGCCGCGCGAGGGAATGCTGCTCGGCGGCAATGCCGCGCGCCTGCTGGCATCGCTTGCCGGGATGGCATAAATAAAGACAGGCCGGCGGCCGCCGCGATGCGCTGGCGGCCGCGGCGGGAACACAGCCATGCGACGCAAATCCAAGCCAAATGCCGTAATTGCCGCGATTCATCCGGCCCGCGCCGCGGTGATTTGTCCGCGGCCGCTTTTCGGCGCCAAGGTTGCCGCGGGATTTCCTTCCCCGGCGGATGATTACATGGAAGGCGCCCTCGACTTGAACGAACACCTGGTGCGCAATCCGGCGGCGACTTTTTTCGTGCGCGTTACGGGTGAAAGCATGCGCGACGCCGGCATCTTTCCCAACGATTTGCTGGTGGTGGACCGCAGCCTGGAACCGCAAAACGGCAGCGTGGTGATTGCGGTGTTGAACGGCGAGTTGACCGTCAAGCGCATCTGGAAGCGCAACGGGCAGGTGGAATTGCGCGCCGCCAATCCCGCCTTTCCGCCGATCCGCCTGGCGGGCGAAATGCAACTGGACATCTGGGGCGTGGTAAAATACGCCATCCACCAGGTTTGAAGCAGGGGGGCGCGATGCGCATCTTTGGACTGGCTGATTGCAACAGTTTTTACGCCGCCTGCGAAAAAGTGTTCCGGCCGGAGCTGCGCGCCCGCCCCGTGGTGGTGCTGTCCAACAACGACGGCTGCGTGGTAGCGCGCTCCGCCGAGGCCAAGGCGCTGGGCATCGCCATGGGCGCGCCTTACTTCCAGGTGCGCCCGCTCTGCCGGCGCGCCGGGGTGGCGGTGTTTTCCTCCAACTACGCGCTTTACGGTGATATGAGCCGGCGCGTCATGGATGTCCTGGCGCGCTGGGCGCCGCGTTTGGAAGTGTATTCCATTGACGAGGCGTTCCTGGACTTTACCGGCATCCGCGCCGCGGCGGATGAAGATTTCGGACGCCGGCTGGTGCAGATGGTACGGCAGTGGACCGGCATCCCTGTTTCAATGGGAATTGCCCCGACGAAGACCCTGGCCAAGGCGGCCAACCATTGCGCCAAGCGCCTGCCGGGAGGAGTGCGGGTCTTGCTTGATCCTGCGGACCAGCGCCGTGAGTTGGACGGCCTGCCGGTCGAAGAAATCTGGGGAGTGTCGGCCGGGTGGGGGACGCGCTTGCGCCGGCTGGGCATCCGCACCGCCGGGCAGCTTCGCGATGCCGACCCGGGCATGCTCCGCCGCGGGTTTTCCATCGTGCTTGAAAAACTGGCGCGGGAATTGCGAGGCGAAGTCTGCCTCGAATTGGAAGACGCGCCGCCGCCCAAAAAAAACATATCGGTTTCCCGATCCTTTGGGCGCCGCGTGGAGTCCCTGGCCGACCTGGAAGAAGCGGTGTCCTGTTACGCTGTGCGCGCTGCGGAAAAACTGCGCGCGCAGGGCAGCGCCGCCGGCGGCATTTATGTGTATCTGCGCACCGACGGATTTGACACCGGCGCCGCGCAGTATGCCAATGCCTGGTCGGCGGAATTCCCCGTCCCGGCCGCTCATACCGGCGCCATCATCGGCGCGGCATTGTCCGGCTTGCGGCGTATTTACCGCCGGGGTTACTTGTACAAGAAGGCGGGCGTGATCCTGCTGGACCTGCAGGACAGCCGGGCCGTCCAGGGCGACTTGTTCGCGTCGTCTGCGCATCCGGAGCGCGACCGGGCGTTGATGGAGGCCGTGGACCGGTTGAACCGCGGGCTGGGCCGCGATACCGTCGCTTTCGCCGCCCAGGGAATTCAGCGGACCTGGTCCCTGCGCGCGGACATGCGCAGTCCGCGCTACACCACGCGCTGGGACGAATTGCCCCGGGCTGCGGCAGGATGATCGGCCGCCAATGCCGGCGGCGGCAATGAAACAGCTTTGCGGAGTTTAGCCATGTGCGGAAGGTATGCCTGCTCTAAAATCCCGGAAATACTGGCGGACCTGCTGGATGCGGCGCCGCCGGCGGATTTCGAGCCGCGTTGCAACATCGCGCCCTCCATGACGGTTTGCGCGGCGGTGCGCGATGCGCCGGCCGGCCGCGCCGCATTCGCATGGCTGCGCTGGGGATTCACGCCGCCCTGGGCTGCGAAACCGGCCGCAGGCAGACTGCTGTTCAACGCGCGGGCCGAGACAGCCGCGGTAAAACCGTCATTCCGCGGCGCTTTCCGCCGCCGCCGTTGCCTGATTCCCGCCGATGGCTTTTACGAATGGCAGAAGGCCGGCGGACGCAGCCTGCCGTATTTCATTGACCTGCCGGGTGCGCCCATGGTGTTCGCCGGTTTGTGGGAAATTGAGAGCGACCGGGAAGGCGGCGAATTGCGCAGTTGCACTATTTTGACCGTGCCGGCCAACGCCGTCGTACTCCCCCTGCATGACCGCATGCCGGCGATCCTGCCGCCGGAGTCCTGGTCGGCCTGGCTCGATCAGGAAACTTCCGATCCCGGGCGGCTGCTGCAGCCTTATCCGCCGGCCGGCATGCGGGCGGCGCCGCTGGCGCCGCCGCCGGCGGCGCAATTGGAATTGCTTTGATCCCGGCCACTGGAGGCAAACTGTATGCGGCTTTGGTCCTTGCATCCGCGGTATCTCGATCAGAAGGGATTGACGGCGGTATGGCGCGAAGGGTTGCTGGCGCAGGCAGTGCTGGCCGGGCGGACCCGCGGCTATACGCGCCATCCCCAGTTGCGGCGTTTCCGGGACTCGGGCGCGGCGATCCAATGCATTGCGGTTTACCTGCGGGCGATCCAGGCGGAAGCGGCGCGCCGGGGGTACCGGTTCGATGCCGGCAAAATCGGGCCGGGCAATATGCCGGGCGCGCTGGCGGTCAGCCGGGGTCAGTTGGCCTATGAATGGGCGCATCTGCTCCGGAAACTCCGGGCGCGCGACCTGCGGTGGCCGGCCCGCTGGCGCATGCTCGCGCATCCGCGTCCTCATCCGTTGTTCCGGGTCGTGCCCGGCGGCATAGCGGAATGGGAGTCAATCAAGCCGGCCGGACAATTGCAGCCAGGGCGTCGGCGGCCTTTTCCAGGTCGGCGGGAGCATGGGCGAGAGTGACGCTGAAACGAATCCGGGCAGAGCCGGCGGGCACGGTCGGCGGCCGGATGGCCGGCGCCAGGATTCCCATGCGGCGCAAGGCGGCGGCGGCGTCCAGCGCGCGGCGGTTATCGCCGAGAATCACCGGCACAATTTGACTGTTCGATCCGCCGGTATTGAATCCCGCCCCTTGCAGGCGTGCGCGGAATCCGGCGGCGCGCGCGAGCAGTTCCCGGCCGGCGTTGGGATGCGCGGCCAGGAAGTCCATGGCCGCCAGGGCCGCGCCCGCCGCCGGCGGCGGCGGCGCGGTGCTGAAAATCAATGCGCGCGCGCGGTTGATCAGCAGGTTGCGCATGCCGGCGGAGCAGGCGCAAAATCCTCCGTAAGATCCCAGCGCCTTGCTCAACGTGCCCATGGAGATATTGATGGCGCCATTCAGGTTCAGCTCGGCGGCCAGGCCGGCGCCGCCCGGTCCGAAAACACCGGTAGCATGCGCTTCGTCCACCAGCAGCATGGCGCCATGCGCGGCGGCCGCGGCGGCAATTTCCCGCAGCGGTGCGCAATCGCCTTCCATGCTGAAAACCGACTCCGTCAACACCAGGCAGCGCGCGCCGGCCGGACGCTGCCGGAGAATTTCTTCCAGGTGTTGCGGATCATTGTGGCGGAAACGACGCAGTTCCGCCCGGCTGAGGATGGCGGCATCCAGCATGCTCGCATGCGCCAACCGGTCCGCCACCACCCAATCGCGCCGTCCGGCAATGGCGGAGATGATGCCCAGGTTGGCCATGTAGCCGCTGCCGAACAGGACGGCGGCCGGATAGCCCTTCAAGGACGCCAACCGTTCTTCCAGCATGGTATGGACCGGCAGCGTGCCGGTCACGAGGCGGGAAGCCGCGGCGCCGGCGCCCCAGCGCGCGGCGGCGGCTTGCGTGGCGGCCACCACTTCCGGGGCCCGGCAGAGTCCCAGGTAATCATTGCTGGCGAAATTTAGAAGCTGCGCGCCGTCGCCGGGCCGCGCGCCGGGCAGCGGAATTTCGCGCAATTGCCGTTCCAATCCCGCCCGCCGCAATTGATCCAGTTCGTCCGCAATCCAGTTTTCATTGCGCATGGCGCCGCTCGCTGTTGCCTGGGCCGCGATGATTAACCCCGCGCCTTCGGTGCCCGCCATGCTTCGGGAATGTAAGCGGGGCATTTTTGCGGGGCGAAGACTTGATGCAGCCGGGCGAACCGCTGCAACCCGTTTTCCAGCGGGACCGGATTCCAGGCATCGCCGATCAACGGACGGGCATATTGAACAAACTCATCCGTCACGTCCAGCCGGTTGGGCGCTATCCAGGCGGCCGGCAGGCGGCGTTCGCTGTTGGCCGCCAATTCCAGCGGCGCTTTATCGTAGCGCACGGAATAGCCGGGCCCGGGTTGCCGCAGGATGGTGGCCATCCAGCCATTGCCGGCGCACGCGGCGATTTCAACGGCATGCCGGCCGACCTGGTAAGCTTCCTCCAGGTCCACCACCGAGGCATGCAGGCTGGTGGTGCGCTGGTCGGTGCCGGATATTTGCCCGAAAACCAGTCCGCGCGCCGCCAGCTTATGGGAATTGAGGTAATTCACCACCACCTGCTGGACATTGGACCGGCTGGCGCCGTATTCAATGTGGCCGAAATCGTCGTGCACGGGGCCGATGTCGCCGGCGTCAAAACCCTCGCTGACGGCGACAATGCAGCGGCCGCGGCGCTTTAATTCGGCGTTTACGTTTTCCGCCAGTTCCGGCAGCGTCCAGCCGGCCTCCGGCAGGTAGATTTGCAGCGGCATTGCGCGGTCCGGGTCGGCCAGCCGGGCCGCGGCCGGGAGAAACCCGATTTTGCGCCCCATGATTTGCAGCACCAGCACCGGGCTGGAAGTGCAGGAGCCGGCGTTTTCCTCGTTGGCATTCTGGATGCTGCAAGCCCAGTAGCGCGCCGCCGAGCCGTAACCGGGAGTGTGGTCAATCAGCTTGAATTCCTGGTCGCCCACGTCGTTATCAATCGTCTTGGGGATGCCGGCGGCAATCAATTCCAGTCCCTGGTTATGGGCCACCCGGCTTAATTTGTGGGCGGTGTCCATGGAATCGTTCCCGCCGATGTAAAAGAAAAACCCTATGTCGTGCGCCTTGAAAACTTCCACCACCCGCCGATAATCCTCCTGCTGGCGTTCTTTCAACTTGTAGCGGCAGGTGCCGATGGCCCCGGCGGCGGGCGTCCGGGCGAGCAGCGCGATTTCACGGGGATCCTGGGCGGACATATCCAGCAATTCTTCCCGGAGCACGCCTTCGATGCCGTGCCAGGCGCCGTAAACGCGGCCAAACACGGTGGGATAATCGCGGCAGGCTTCCAGTGCGCCGCGCAGGGAATTATTGATGACCGGCGATGGCCCGCCGGACTGGGCAACGATCACGTTTTTCGGCATGGCATCTCCGGCATTATTCCCATTCGATCGTGGCCGGCGGCTTGGAACTGATATCGTAAACCACGCGGTTGATTCCGGGCACTTCGTTGATGATGCGGTTCGAAATGCGCGCCAGCAGATGCGGCGGCAGGCGCGCCCAATCGGCGGTCATGCCGTCGCGGCTGGTGACGGCGCGCAAAACCAGGGCGTTGGCGTAAGTCCGGCCGTCGCCCATGACGCCGACGCTTTTCACCGGCAGCAGCACTCCGAAGGCCTGCCAGATTTCCGCGCGCCGGGAGTACTTCTCAAATTCCTGCTGAATCCGCAGGTCGGCCTGCTGCAGAAGCTCCACCCGCTCCGCGGTGACGGCGCCGACGATGCGCACGGCCAGGCCCGGGCCGGGGAACGGCTGCCGGGCCAGGATGGCTTCCGGGAGGCCCAGGGCGCGCCCCGCCTGCCGGACTTCGTCCTTGAATAATTCGCGCAGCGGCTCGATCAATTCAAACTTCAAATTCGCCGGCAACCCGCCGACATTGTGGTGGCTCTTGATGGTGGCGGAGGGGCCGCCGACAGGCGAGAAGCTTTCAATCACGTCGGGATAGAGCGTGCCCTGGGCCAGAAATTTAACTTCCCCCAGGCGCCGGGCCGCCGCGCGGAACACCTGGATGAAACGGCGGCCGATCAATTTGCGCTTGCGCTCGGGGTCGTCCACGCCGCGCAAATCCCGCAGAAATTCGCGGCGCGCGTCAATGACCCGCAGGTTCAAGCCGAACTGGCGGCCGAAAGTTTCCTCAACCTGGAGGGCTTCGCCGTGCCTGAGCAGTCCGTTATCCACGAAAATGCAGTGCAGGCGCGGGCCGATGGCACGGTGCACCAGCAGCGCGGTCACGGCGGAATCCACGCCGCCGCTCAGGCCGCAGACGACCTGCCCGCCGCCGACACGCCGGCGGATGCCGCGGATGGTTTCCTGGACGAAGCGGGCCATGGCCCAGTCCGGCCGGCAGCGGCAGATGGCGAAAAGGAAATTGCGGAGGATGTCTTCCCCGCGCGGTGTGTGCACCACTTCGGGATGGAATTGGATGCCGTAAATTTTCCGGCGCAGGTCGGCCATGGCCGCCTGCCGGCAAGCCGCGGTGCCGGCCAGGGTGTCAAAGCCCGGGGGCAATTGCACGACCTGGTCGCCATGGCTCATCCAGACCCGCATGCGGCGCGGCAGGCGGTTGAAGAGCGCCCCGGGGCGGAGAATGGAGGCGGCAGCCGGACCGTATTCGCCGCCGGCGCCCGGTTGCACGGCGCCGCCGAGCAAATGCGCCGTAAGTTGCATGCCGTAACAAATGCCCAGCACCGGCAGCCCCATTTGAAACAGGGCCGGATCGCAGCGCGGCGCGCCGGGCTGCAGGACGCTGGCCGGGCCGCCCGACAGGATGATACCGGCGGGCGGCTGCCGGCGCAGCTTGGCCGCCTGCGTGTCAAAACGCAGGATTTCCGAATAGACCTTTTGTTCCCGAATCCGGCGGGCGATCAATTGCGTGTATTGCGATCCGAAATCCAGGATGGCGATCCAATTGCCGGTTTTCATGAATGTGCAATCATCTCCCGAAAACGCTGAAACAGATAAAACGGATCATGCGGGCCGGGGCCGGATTCGGGGTGGTATTGCACCGCAAACATCGGTTCGGATTTGTGCCGGATGCCCTCGACGGTATGGTCGTTGAGATTGAGGTGGGTGATCTCCAGCGGGGCGCCGCGCAGCGTATCGGGGTCCAGGGTGAAATTATGGTTTTGCGAGGTGATTTCCACCGCGCCGGTTGCCAGGTTTTGGACCGGATGATTGCAGCCGTGATGGCCGAATTTCAGCCGGCGGGTAACGCCGCCCGCCGCCAGTCCCAGGAGTTGGTGCCCCAGGCAAATGCCCATCAGCGGCGTTTTTCCGATCAAGGCGCGCGCCGCTTCGACGGCATAGGTGACGGCCGCCGGGTCGGCCGGACCGTTGGAAAACAACACGCCGTCAGGCTTCATGGCCAGCACTGCCGCGGCGGGTGTGCGCGCCGGCACCACGGTGACCGCCATGCCGGAACGCCTGAGGCAGCGCAGGATATTCCACTTGATGCCGAAATCGTAAGCCGTGATTTTTAAATCCGCCGCCGGCAACGGTCCGCGCCAGCCCCAGCCGGAACTAAGCGCGCCGTCGGCATCCCAGGCGTAAGGCGCGGCGCAGGTTACCCGCGCCGCGTAATCCTGGCCGTCCAAACCTTCCCAGCGCTCCGCCTTTTGCGCGGCTTCGGTTTCGGAGACCGCGCCGGAGACGGACAGGAATCCGCGCAGCGTGCCCTGACGGCGCAGGTGCGCGGTCAGCGCGCGCGTATCCACGCCGGCCAGCGCCGGTATGCCGCCGGCGCGCAAAGCGCCGGCCAGCGTGTCCGCCGCGCGCCAGTTGCTGGGTTCGTTCATTTCATGCAGGATCAATCCATTGGCGCGCAGGCATGCCGATTCCATGTCATCGGACGCCATGCCGTAATTGCCGATTTCCGGGCAAGTCAGGGCGACCAACTGGCCGGAATAGGAAGGGTCGGAAAGGATTTCCTGGTAGCCGGTCATGCCGGTGTTGAACACCACTTCGCCCAGGACGTCCATCGGCGCTCCGGCGCTGTGGCCGCGGAAGATCGTGCCGTCCTGCAACGCCAGAAAAGATTCCCGCCGCCGCTGGGTCTGCCACTTGTATTGATTTTGCATAGATAGCCGCCCCGGAAAAACAGCTTTGCTCTTTACCATGACGCATGGCAAATAGCAAGGTGATTTCTGATTTAATGCAAAATTGACCGGGTTTTACGGCTTGCTTTATCGCGGTGTTTGAATATAACATTCCGACTTGACGTTTTAACGTTCCGGCGCTGTATTCAGGGGGAATCATGGCAAAACAAGCTGCGCGTAATTTTTTGACGGGGTGGGCGGTGCGCGATATAACCCCGGCCTTGCCGGTGGAATTGTCCGGACAATATTATCAGCGTCTGGCAGAACGCATGCGCGATCCGCTGGCCGCGACGGCCTGGGCCATGGAGTCGGCGGGGAACGGCGGCGCGGAGCAGGCGATTCTGCTGGGAGTGGATTTGGTGGGCGTCTCCAGCGACCTGCAGGACGATGTCCGGGCGCGCTTGCGCGGCCTGTTGCCGGATTTTGATCCTGCGCGCCTGCTGATCCATGCCATCCACACGCACACTGCGCCTTCGCCTGAAATTTTCCGCAGCTGGTGGGAACCGGATGCGCGGGCCACGACGTCGGACGATTACCGCCGCCTGCTGGTGAAGCGCCTGGCCGATGCCGCCGCCGCGGCCTGGCGCAGCCGCGCGCCGGGCGGGTTAAGCTTCGATCTGGCCTGGTGCGTGCTGGGCCATTGCCGCCGGCCGGTATATGCCGACGGCACATCGGAAATGTACGGCGCGGTTGACCGGGCGGATTTTATCGGCATGGAAGGCGGGGAAGACGGCGGCGTGGAGCTGATTTTCACGTGGAATGAACACCGGCAATTGACGGGCGCGGTGGTGAATGCGGCCTGCCCGGCGCAGGTCATGGAAGCCTGCCGGTATGTTTCCGCGGACATTGTCGGCGAATTGCGGCGGTTGCTGCGTGAGGCCTGGGGCAGGGATGTGCCGGTCCTGTACCAGGTGGCGCCGGCGGGCGATTTATCGCCCCGGGATTTGACGCGCAATTACCGGGTCGGTCCGGCGCATTTCTGGGATGAGGCAGGCATGCAAATCCTGGCCCGGCGGCTGGCGCGGACCGTGTTGGAGGCGATGCCGGCGTCTGCCGCGGCGGATGGCGGAGCGGCGCCGGCCCGGGCCATTGACTGGAGCCCGGAGTTCCGGCATACCGTGAAAAAACTTGAGCTGCCGGTCCGCCGGGTGTCGGACCGGGAAGCCGAGCAGGCCCGGGACAACCTGCGCCGGCTGCAAAAGGATAATCCCGACCTGAACGGCGATTTGCGCCGGGCGTATGCCGCCTTTGCGGCGCGGACCATGGCCCGGGAGCAGGCCGGGGGACACGGTCCGTATGACGACAAAAACGAGGATTTTGTCCGATTCCATGACAATCAAGCCGTGCTGAAGCGCCTGGAAACGCAGCGGGACCATTCTGCATATCCCTGCGAGTTGCATTGCCTGCGCCTGGGCGAAACCGTGCTGGCTTCCAACCCGTTTGAGTTGTTTCTGGAATACAGCCAGCGGATCAAGGCGCGCAGTCCGGCAAGTCGCACCATGCTGGTGCAACTGGCCGGCGGCCAGGGCGGTTACCTGCCGACGGCGCAAGCCGTGGCCCATGGCGGCTATGGCGCGCTGGTGATCAACGGCCATGTCGGCCCGGCCGGCGGCGATATGCTGGTCCGGGAAACCCTGGCGGCGATAGAACAGTTCCTGAATCCGTGACGGGATTTTATTTTTATTACATCATGATGTGTGAAGCAAACATTTACGATTTATTAAATAGTCACCAAAAGTACAACCCGTATGATTGAAGAAAAGAGCGCCCTCCGGGTGAGGCCGGGATGTCGCATCTGCTTTGTTGCGAAGGATTCGCGGTATATGAATACAGCGTCATCCTTCGCGCCGCGCATCTGCGGCATCCGGGCCTCATCACGGATTCAGGCAGTTGTTTTAAATCTTTCATGGAACACACGGCGCACATTTTGACGCTGGACGCGGGGACGACGGCCGTCAAGGCGGCGTTATTTGACGCGGAGGGCCGGCTGCGCGCCACGGGAACCTGCGAATATCAACCCGACAAGCCGCGCGCGGACTGGATGGAGTTGGATCCCGAAGTTTACTGGCAGGCCGCCTGCCAGGCCATCCGTTCCGCGTTGGCCGCCTGCGGCGGCGGGCGGGTGGACATCCGGGCTGTGGGCGTGACCAGCCAGGGTGAAACCCTGATTGTGCTGGACGGCGCCGGGCGCCCGTTGTGCCCTGCGATTGTCTGGCTCGACACGCGTTCGGAGGCGGAAGCGGCGGAACTGGCGCGGGTATTCGATCCGGCGGAAGTTTACCGGATTACCGGCCAGCAGGAAATGATTCCCGCCTGGCCGGCGACGCGCGTGATGTGGCTGCGCCGCCGCGAGCCGGAGGTCTATGCGTGCGCCGCCAAGTACCTGCTGGTGGGCGACTATCTGGTGTATCGGCTGACCGGCCGATTTGTTTCCGATCGCGGTTTGAATCCTTCCACCCTGTATTTTGATTTGAATACTGGCGCCTGGTGGCCGGCCATGCTGGAATACCTGGGGCTGCGCGCGGAGCAATTGCCGGAACTGGCCGGCCCGGCGGCAGTGGTTGGCGCCGTGCAGGCGGAAGCCGCCCAGGCGGCCGGGTTGCCGGCCGGGTTGCCGGTCGTACCGGGTCCGATTGACCAGGTATGCGGCGCCGTCGGCGCGGGCAGCATTGCACCGGGGATCATTACGGAAAATATCGGCGCGGCCCTGGCGCTGGCCGCCACCACCTTGCGTCCGGTGCTGGATCCCCAGCGCCGCGTCGGCGTCTACCTGCATGGCGCGCCGGACCGTTACATGCTCTTGCCCTGGGCGCCGACCGCCGGGATGGCGCTCCGCTGGTTCCGTGACGAGTTCGGCGATGGCGCCGATTATGACGCCCTTTGCCGGCCGGCGGCGGATATTGCGCCCGGCGCCGATGGATTGATCCTGCTGCCGCATTTCAGCGGCGCCGGATGCCCGCATGTGGCGCCGCGCGCGCGCGCGGCATTGTACGGGTTGACGCTGAATCACACCCGCGCGCACGTGGTGCGCGCGCTGATGGAGTCGGTGGCGTTCATGGTGCGCGGCAACCTGGAAATGCTGGCGGAGATGGGCGTGGCCGGCGCGGAACTGCGGTCGCTCGGCGGCGCAGCGCGCAGTGATCTTTGGCTGCAAATCAAGGCGGATGTCTGCCGGCGCGACCTGGTGGCCATGGAATGCGCCGAAGCCACCAGCCTGGGGCTGGCCCTGCTGGCGGCCGTGGCGGTTGGCCTGCATGCCGGCCATCAATCAGCCTGCGCGGCCATGATCCGGGCCCGCCGGGTTGTGCGCCACAATCCCGCCGCATCCGATTTGTATGAGCCGGCATACCGGCGATATTGCGACTTGGAACGACGGGTTTTGAAGGAATGTGCAGGCGAACCGCCGGCGTGAACCAATCATCGGACGCGGCAACGGGATAATCCGGCCGGAAATATCCGCCCATGGGGAGGTAATAAACATGCGAAAAATCAATGCAGGATTTGTGGGATTCGGCGAAATCAACACTCCGCGCGAACTGATCGAGCGGCTTTGCCGGGAAGCGCGCGCCCGGTTGCCGGCGGCGGAATTTGAAATATTTGAGACGGCGCCCGTCAGCGATGATCCCGCGGGGCAGGACGTGCGGCGCGCGGCGGAGGAATTGGGCCGCCATGATTTCGACGTGCTGCTGGTTTGCATTGCCGGCTGGATCCCGTCGCATGCGGTGCTGGGCGTGATTGACCGGTTCCGCCATATTCCGCTGGTGCTCTGGGGACTGGCCGGCTGGTCGGAAGGCGGACGCCTGATTACCACCGCCTCCCAGGCCGGGACTACGGCCTTGCGCCATCCCCTGGCGGAAATGGGTTTTAATTTCGAGTATGTGACCCAGACGCCCGGCGGGCCGGCGCCGCTGCCCGCCATCCTGGATTTCGCCCGGGCGGCCCGGGCGGCGTCCCTGCTGCGCGGCGCGCGCATCGGGCAGATGGGGTACCGCGACATGAATCTTTACGGCACGATGTTCGACGGCATTTCCCTGCGCGGCCGGCTGGGGGTGGAAGTTGAGTTTTTCGAGATGCTGGAAGTGGCGCGCGCCATGGAAGAATGCGGAGCGGATGACATGGCCGGGCTGCGCGCGCGGCTGCAGACCTGGGAGTTTACCCGTCCGGCCCAGCCCGCCACCCTGGACAGCACCATCCGCCTGTGCTGGGCCTTACAGCGCAAAATCCGCGAGCGCGGCTACCAGGGATTGTCATTCAAGGATGTGGACGGCGTGAAAAAGTTCTTTAATTTCGCGCCGGCCGGCGCGCTGACGCTGCTGCATGACATCAACCCCGACATCAGTTCAATTCCCGAAAACGACACTTTGGGCGCTGTAACGCAGTTGATGGCGCGCAATTTGACCGGCCGGACTTGCGCCTACCTGGAATTCTACGATTTTTTTGAAAACGGCGTTTTGATGGGCGTGCCGGATTATGTGCCGCCCCAGGTGGCGGACGGCCCGGTGCGTGTCACGCCGACGGCCTTCGGCGGTTTTGGCGAAGGCTTGCTGAACGTGTCGCGGGTGAAAACCGGCCCGGCGACCTTGGTCCGCCTGGCGCATACCGGCGGGCGGTATTGCCTGCACGCGGTTTTCGGCGCCGCCGAGCCTCCGCCGGCATGGGAAGAAGCCGGCTGGCAACCGCCGGCGCCCCAGTTGCCCAGCCTGCGGATTAATTTTGATACGCCGATGCCGGAATTTCAGCAGAAAGTCATGGGCCAGCATTATATCCTGGCTTACGGCGATCAGCGGCGCGCCCTGGGCGGCCTGGCGCGGATTCTGGATATGGACATGATTTGATGGAGCGGGGCGGGGCGGCGGCCGATCGCGGCTTCCGCGCCGCACACCCACTCAGCGGTTGACGGCATTCAGGGTCAGACGCACGCGGTTGCCCTCATCCAGGCGCTCGCAGACGATGTCATGCGCGATGCCGCGCAGAATCTTCAACTCCAGGCCGTCGTTCGTTCCGGCTTCCTCGATCAAATTGCGCGGCGGCTGGCGATCGTCGAAGCAGATAATGACCGTACCCGATTTTTCGGCGTAGGATATGGTCAGGGCGATGGCGGCCGGAGCCGGGCGGGCGAAATACAACGCCAGCAATTCTTCCACCGCCAACATGGTGTGTTGGGTTAATTTGTGGCTGAAGAAGTGCTTTTCGCAGAAAGTTTCAATTTCGGCATTCATGGCGAAGGCGTCGAAATTCGGGCTGTCAATGTTATAACTGAAATTCCGCAGCCGGTTGATGAAAGCGCGGGTTTTTTCCCGCGCGGCATTTTCCATGATCCGGGCGGGCGTGCCGGATTCGTAAATGATTCCCTCGTCCATATAGAATACCCGGCTGGCGACATCCCGGGCGAAATTCAGTTCATGGGTGACGATCATCATGGTCATGCCATCCCGGGCGAGGCGGCGGATGACTGCCAGCACTTCGCTGATCATGGTGGGGTCCAAAGCGGAAGTCGGTTCGTCAAACAGGATTACGGCCGGGTTCATGGCCAGGCAGCGCGCGATGGCTATGCGTTGCTGCTGGCCGCCGGAAAGCGTGCAGGGCATGCTCGCGGCCTTGCCGGCCAGGCCGACCATGGCAAGCAGTTCCCGCCCGCGCGCCATTGCCGCGCGGCGGGATTGCCGGAGGATTTTCACCGGCCCGATGGCGATATTTTCCAGCGCAGTGAGGTGGGGAAAAAGATGGAAGGACTGGAACACCATGCCGATTTTCTGCCGGACGCGCGCCTTGTTGGCGCCCGGCGCGAGGATGTTCTGCCCGTCAACCAGAATTTCCCCGCCATCGGGGATTTCGAGCAGGTTGATGCAGCGCAAGAGGGTGCTTTTGCCCGAGCCTGAGGGGCCGATGACGGCAACCACTTCGCCGGGATGGATCGTTTCGGTGACGCCTTTCAAGACGCGCTCCGCGCCGAATGACTTGGTCAGGTTAAGGATGCGGATCATTGGTTCAACTCCGCCGTTCCGGGCGCCCGGCATGCAGGCGCGCTTCCAGCCCGGTGAGCGCGGCCAGCAGCAGCCAGGCAATGAGAAAATACAGTACCGCAACCATGATGAGCGGGAAAAAAGCGTCGAAGGTACGGCTGCGGATGATGTCGGCCGCCCGGGTCAGGTCCTGGACGGCGATATAGCCGACCACGGAGGTCATTTTAATCATGGAAATCGCTTCGCCTTTGTAGACCGGGAGGATGTAGCGCAAGGCTTGCGGCGCCACGATATGCGCAAAGGTCTGAAGCCGGGTGAACCCCAGGGCCAGTCCCGCTTCGGTTTGGCCCCGGTCAACGCTGGCGATGCCGGCGCGGTAGATTTCGGCGACATAGGCGGCAAAATTGAAGCCGAAAGTTAAAACGGCCACATGGACGGCGTCAATGTTGACCGCGGCAAAGACCACGTAAAAGTTGATCATCAGGATGACCAGCAGCGGCACGCCCCGCATGACGGCGATAAACGCCCTGGCGGGCAGGGCCAGCCAGGCGGAGCCCGCCATGCGCAGGCGGCAGACCAGGATGCCCATGGCCGTGCCCAGGAGGAGCGCCCAGAACGAAATTTCAGCCGTGGTCTTGAGTCCGTCCAGAATCAACAGGTAGCGCTGCTCGTGGAGCACATTGCGGTAAAATCCGCCTGCCGCCGCCCGCAAGAAACCCGTCTGGCTGGAAACCGCAGACGTCCCCGCGCCGCCTGCAGTCGCGCCATCCGGGCCCGCGGCGGCCAGGCCGGCCAGCAGCAGGCCGGCCGCCGCGACTGCGCCTGAAATGCATGTTTTGCGCATTGTGGTTCAGCCGGCGGCGCCGCGGGTGATCAGGGCCGATTTTGCCGCGGTCATTCCCGCACCAGCGCCGCGATGCCGCCGGTGTAGTAGGATTCCGAGAAGAGCACCTGCCTGGCCCGCTCGGGCGTAATGGTGATGCAGGCGCCGATGACGTCCACCTTGCCGGCGACCAGCGCTGGAATCATGCCCCCGAATTCCATGTTCACCACTTCCAGTTGCATATCCAGTTTGCGGGCAAAATGGCGCACCAGTTCTATGTCCAGTCCGACAACATTGCGGCTGCCGTCCACAAAGGAAAAGGGTTCCGTAACCGCCGAAGTCCCGAAGCGGAGCGTACCCCTGGCGCCGCCGGCGTCGAATTCCGGCATCGGTCCGGGCGCGCCATGGGCCGGCAGCCAGCGCGCGAGCATCCGGTCGTATTCCCCGCTGGCTTTCAATTCGGTCAAGACTTCGTCAATAGCCTGTTTCAGGCGGGTGTCGGCCGGCCGCACGGCATAGCCGTATTGATCCACGGTGATCATGCCGGGCAGCACCTTGAGGCCGGGATGGATGGCGGCAAAATTTCGCAGGATCGGCTCGTCGTAGGCTGCGGCATCCGCCTTGCCGGCCTGGACGGCCATGCAGGCGTCCATGACGCTGTTGAAATATTTGAACCGGGCGCGGGGAAAGCGCGAGCGCACCAGTTGATCGGCCACCGTGCCGGCCGGCACGGCGAATTCCTT
>CAYXEK010000006.1:0-29073 GCA_964463985.1 uncultured Verrucomicrobiota bacterium | reverse complement strand
CGGGAAAGATTAATTGAAAAACAGCTTGAAATCCGGCGCGGCTTGTGCATAATGCATCAGGTTTTTTATGGAGGTAGTTGCGTATGCAGACAGATTTGTTGCAAGCCGCCAAACACCGGGTGCCGGGCACTTCCGTGCTGATCAACATGATTTCCATGCGCGTGCGCCAATTGATCGGCGGGCAGCGACCTTTGATCAAGCCTGAGGCTGACGAGGAATTGGAGGATATTGCCTTGCGCGAAGTCGGCGACGGTAAAATTGTCGCGGAAATAGATTTCGCCGGCGCTTGATTATTCAGGCGGGGCGCGGTATTTTGGCTAAGGCGGCAATCCTCCCGGGTTGCCGCCTGTGCCTTTTATAGACGAATGCGCGTACGCCGCGGCGTGCGGCAGGCAAGCCCGAACGGCGCCGCTTCCCGGTCCGGGCGGAAAATTTTCAACCAACCACAAGGAACATTCAATGCCTAATTATTTAAGCGATATGCGGCCGGTTTTCAAGCCGATGGTCATAGATTGCGGGAAAATTCCCTGTTACACCTTCAAAGGCAACCTGGCCGGCGAACTTCAGGCCGGGCGCGTGGACCGGGCGGCGGCGGCGCGTTTGCTGGAAGACATGCTGACCATCCGCGAGTTCGAGGAAATGATCGTCAAACTGCGTTCCGGCGCCTACACCCCTTTGCCCGATTATAATTACCGCGGCCCGACGCATGTGTCCATCGGGCAGGAAGCGGCTTCAACCGGCGCCTGCGCCGCCATGGCCCCCACGGATTACATCACCAGCACGCACCGCGGACACGGCGACAGCATTGCCAAGGGGTGTTCCGCCATCCGCGCCCTGCCGCCCGAACGTTTGCGCCAGCGCGTGCCGGATTACCATGGCAGCGAAAACGGCCTGGTCGAAGCTGCCCTGGAAGATCATGTTTACCGCACCATCGCCGAGTTGTTCGGCAAGGAAACCGGGTATTGCCGCGGCCGCGGCGGCGGCATGCATATCGCCGACTTCACACTGCAGCATCTGGGCGCCAATGCCATCGTCGGCGGAGGCGTGCCTATCGCCACCGGCGCGGCGACCGCTTGCCGCTACCTGGAAAACGGGCGGATTGTCTGCTGTTTCGCCGGCGATGGCGCCTATGCCAACGGCGTGGTGCTGGAATCCCTGAATTGGGCCGCCATGAGCCAGTTTGCCAATGAAATGTCCCGCCATCCGCGCGGGTTGCCGATCGTTTACATCATGCTGAACAATCATTACGGCATGACGGGCCGGGCGGAAAAGGAAGTGGCCGGCGTCACCCGCCTGGCACGGCGCGCCGCAGGTTTTGCGAACAACAACATGCATGCCGAGGTGGTCAACGGCATGGATGTCCTGGCGGTGGTGGACGCCGTCCGGCGGGCCGGGGAACTCTGCCGGAAGGGCGAAGGCCCATGCCTGGTGGAATTGGATACCTATCGTTATTACGGCCATTCCCTGACCGATCCCCGTACGGAATACCGCACCCGCGATGAAGAAGCCGCCTGGAAGGCCGTGGATCCCATAGCCGTTTATCGCGCCCAGTTGTTGGCGGCGGGCGTTATGTCTGAACCCGAAATAGCCGGCTTGGAGCGCAAGGTCAGCGAGCGCAATGCGCGGGCCGCCCAGCGCGCCGCGGCAGCGCCCGAGCCATCCCCGGCGGATGTCATCAAATACATGTACACCGACACATCCGCCCAAACCGTGCCGGCGGAATTCCAGCGCAGCGCGGTGGCGCTGGCCCTGCCCGAGATCAAGCGGACGGGAGCGGGCGAATTGACTTACAAGGACGCGCTCAAGGAAGCATTGGTGCAGGAAATGCTGCGCGACCGCCGCGTGATTCTTTACGGCGAGGATGTGGCCGATTACGGCGGGGCGTTCAAGGTAACCAAAGGTTTGCTGGAAGCATTCGGACGGGAGCGCGTATTCAACACCCCGATTTCCGAGGCCGCCATCTGCGGAACGTCGGTGGGCGCTTCCATGGTGGGTTTGCGCCCGGTGGTGGAATTGATGTACATGGATTTTGCGCTGATGGCTTCCGATCAAATCGGCAACCAGGCGGCCAAGTGGCATTACATGTCCGGGGCCAACGTCGAGTTGCCGCTGGTGATCCGCGCTTCCGTGGGCGGCGGCAAAGGCTACGGCGGCCAGCATTCCCAGACGCTGGAATCGGTGTTCGCGCATATTCCCGGCATTTACGTGGTGTATCCCGCCACGCCTTACGATGCCAAGGGCATGCTCAAGAGCGCCATCCGCGACAACAACCCGATCCTGTTTGTGGAATCGCAATTGCTTTACAACATCAAGGGCGCGGTGCCGGAGGATGATTACCTCGTCCCGCTCGGCCAGGCCGAAGTCAAGCGCGCCGGCGCCGACCTGACCATTGTCGCCTGGGGTCCCGCCTTGCACGATGCCTTGCGCGCCGCGGATGAACTGGCGGCCGAAGGCAAATCGGCGGAAGTGGTGGATTTGCGCAGCCTGGTGCCGCTGGACATTGAAACCGTGCTGGCGTCGGTGCGCAAAACCGGCCGATGCGTGGTGGCCAGCCAGTGCGTGCATAACGGCAGTTTCACCGGCGAAATCGCCTCCACCATCATGGAACGGGCGTTTGATTTCCTGGACGCTCCGGTGTTGCGGGTGGACGCCAAAAACGGCATTGCGCCGCAATCCCATATCCTGGAAGCAGCGTTCCTGCCGAATGCCGGGGATATTATCGCCGCGGCGCGCCAGGTGCTGGGATAAAAAAGGGGAAAAGAACATGCCGCATACCATCATCATGCCCAAGCTGGGGCAGACCGTGGAGGAATCCACCATTGTCAAGTGGCATAAGCAGGTCGGCGATCCCGTCGCCAAGGGTGACGTGCTGTTTGAAATCGAGACGGACAAGGCCGTGCTGGAGGTGGAAAGTTTTTTTGAAGGAACCCTGCTGGCCATCATCGTTCCGGAAGGCCAGACGGTGCCGGTAACCGCCCCGGTGGCGTTTGTCGGACAGCCGGGCGAAAAGATTCCGGACACCCCGCCGCCGGCCGCCAAACCCAAACCGGCGCCGACTGCTGTTGCAGCCGCGGGGCCGGCGGCGCCGCCGCCGGCCCCGGTTGAAATGACGACTGCAACTGGACCGACGGCGCCGCCGCCGCCGACCGCTTCGCCGGTCCAGCCGCCGCGGCGGGCCTGCTCGCCGCGCGCCCGCCGTTTGCTGAAGGAAATCCCGATTGATCCCGGCGCCGTGCCGGCGTCCGGCGCGCGCGTCACGGAAAAGGATGTCAAAGCCTACCTCGCCGCCAGCGGCTACGGCGAACTGCGCCTGACGCCGGCGGCCCGGGAATTGGCCTTGCGCGAAAAAATCAACGTGCTGGACGTTTCCGCGGATGCCGACGGGCGGATCGGCGTGGAGGAAATCAAGATTGCCGTTGCTGAAAAACCGCGGCCGCTCAGTTCCATGCGCCAGGTTATCGCGCGCCGGATGCTGCAGAGCACCACCGGCATCCCGCATTTTTTCGTCACGGTTTCCGTGGATGTGACGGACCTGCTGGCCTGGCGCAAGGAATTGAAAAAGATCGGCCGTAATTTTTCCCTGAACGATTTCATCATCAAGGCGGCTGCGCTGGCCTTGCGTGACTTCCCGGCGCTCAACAGCAGCACGGACGGCAAAACCGTCCGCTGGCGCAGCCGGATCAATGTGGGCATGGCCGTATCGGTGCCCGACGGCTTGCTGGTGCCCGTAATTCGCGGGGCCGACCGGCTCAGCCTGCCGCAATTGCATGACCGGATTGCGGACCTGGCGGGGCAGGCGCGCGGGGGCAAGCTGGGGCCGGACGATATGGCCGGCGGATCCTTCACCGTTTCCAACATGGGCATGCTGGATGTCGAAAATTTCACCGCGATCATCAATCCCGGCGAAAGCGGCATCCTGGCGGTTTCCTCCGTGCTGCCGCAGCCGGTTGCGCGCGGGGAGACAGTGGCGGTCAGGTCTATGATGAAGATCACCCTTTCGTCCGACCACCGGGTAGTGGACGGCGCGATGGCCGCGAAGTTTGTCAATAAAGTCCGCAGTCTGATTGAGGATTTGGAAGCATGGAAAAATATGATCTGATTGTGCTGGGTTCCGGGCCGGGAGGCTATCCGTCAGTCATCCGCGCGGCCCAGGTCGGGTTGCGCGCGGCGCTGGTTGAAAGGGAAGAACTGGGCGGAACCTGCCTGAACTGGGGATGCATTCCCACCAAGACCTTGCTGGCATCGGCGGGCTTGCTGCATGCAATCCAGCGGGCGGCGCGCATGGGCGTGCGGGTTGCCGGCGCGGAGGCGGATTATGCGGCCATGACGGAGCGCAAGCGGCAGGTGGTGTCGAAACTGCAGCATGGCGTCGCGCAATTGCTGAAAGCTCATGGCGTGGCGGTTTACCGCGGAACCGGGCAATTTGAATCCCGCTGCCGCGTGGCGGTTGCAGATGGCGGCCGCGAGCCGGTCCGGCTGGAGGCCGGGAATATCATTATCGCCACCGGCGTCGCGCCGGCCCGGCCGGCATTTCTGCCGCAGAGTCCGGCCGTGCTAGACAGCCGGGCATTCCTGGATTTAACCGCGCTGCCTTCCTCTTTGATCGTGATGGGCGGCGGCATTATCGGCTGCGAACTGGCGTGCCTGGCCGCGCAACTGGGCGCGAAGGTGACGGTGGTTGAAATGCTGGAAGACATCCTGCTGATGCTGGATCGCGATGTCCGCGCCGAACTGCGGCGGCACATGGAAAAGGAATTGGGGATTCGCATCATGGCGGGCGTTAAAATGGAGCGGGTAACGGCCGTGGGACGTGACCGGGGCGTGGAAGCCGAAGCCGGCGGAGAAAAACTGTCGGCGGATTACCTGTTGGCGGCCGTGGGGCGCGTGCCTGACACGTCGGCGCTGAATCTTGCCGCTGCGGGCGTGCGGATCAATGCGCGCGGTTTCATTGAGGCGGATGAAGATTGCCGGACGAATATTGCCGGCATTTACGCCGTCGGCGACGTCAACGGCGGGGTGCAACTGGCGCATGCCGCCACCGCCCAGGGGCTGGCGGCGATGGAAACCATCCGGACCGGCGCGCCGCCGGCGCGCCGCGCCGTGGTGCCGTCCTGCATCTTCACCTCGCCGGAGATTGGCGGGGTGGGGTTGACCGAGCAGGATGCCCAGCGCCAGTCGCGCGCGGTGAAGGTCGGCAAATTCAGTTTCGCCGCCCTTGGCAAGGCGCTGGCCGCCGATGCCGCTTCCGGTTTCGTGAAGTGGGTGGCCGATGCCGGCACCGGCCAGGTGCTGGGCGCCCAGGCCATCGGCGCGCATGCGACGGAATTGATTGCCGAGGCCGCCATGGCCATCCAGGCGGAATTGACGTTGAAAGATGTCGGCCGGACCATTCATTCGCATCCCACCATGTCGGAAGCCTGGATGGAAGCCGCGAATGCGGCGCTTGGCCTTTCCGTGCACGCGCCGCCGCGGCGCAAGGGGTAGAGGGGGTCGATGAGGAGGTGCGCGAGTGTGTGAGTATGTGAGCGGGGAAGGAATGTGTGAGGGTATGGGCGGAATATGTGTGAGTGGGAACTGTGGAAAGAAGTGTGTGTGGGTATGTGAGTGTTGGCGGAATGTGTGTGGGTATGTGAGAAGAATGTTGTCGCTTGTTTTCACACCTACACGCCCACACACTCACATACTCACACACACCCATACACTCACTTGAAACCAAGGCGGGATCATGAAATCACAAGCGCAGATACCGGAAACCATGCAGGCGGTGCGACTGCATGGACGCGGATTTGAAAACATCAAGGTGGACACCGTGCCGGTGCCGCAGCCTGGCCCCTGCCAGTTGCTGGCGCGGGTGGATGCCGCCGGGGTGTGTTCCTCCATCCTGAAACTGGTGGCGCAGGGCGAGGACCATACTTTCATCAATGGCTGGGACCTGTCCCGCTTCCCCGTGACGCTGGGAGATGAAGGTTGTGTGACCATAGTCCAGGCGGGCCGGGATGTGGCGGAAAAGTATCCTGTCGGCCGGCGTTACGCCACGCAACCCGCGGTGGACCATCCGCCGATCAACCACCGGGAACGTTACCGCGGCCAGGCGCAGGACATGCGCAAGGTGGCGGTGGGATACACCCTGCCGGGGCACCTGTCGCAATACATGCTGATCACCGAGGAAACCATAGCGGCCGACTGCCTGGTGCCGCTGCCGGATGATAGCATTCCATTTTTTGCCGGCGCATTGTGCGAGCCGCTTTCATGCGTCATTTCCGCCCAGGACCGCCATATTCACATTTCCCAGGAAACGCCGCTTTCGCCGCGGGTTCCACGGCTGGGTTTGCTGCGCGGCGGGGTGGCGCTGATCATCGGCGCCGGCCCCATGGGACGTCTGCATGCCGAGGCGGCCCTGCGCTACCGGCCGGCGCACCTGGTGGTCATGGATATTGCGCCCGGCCGGCTGGAATGGATTCGCCGCAACCTGGCCGGCAAGGCGCGCCGCGCCGGCGCGCAATTGCACGCGGTGGCCGCGGCGGAAGGGCCGGCGCTGATCCGGACCCTGAGCGGTGGCCGCGGCGCGGATGATATCATTGCCGCCGTCGGTGTGCGCCAGGTGCAGACGGAAAGCCAGCAATGGCTGGCGCGCGGCGGCGTTTTGAATTTGTTCGGCGGATTAAAACGCGGCGAGCACGTGATTGAACTTGATACCCTGCGCGTGCATTACGACGAAATCCGCCTCTGCGGTTCCAGCGGCGGCAGCCCGGCGGATGTGGCGGAAGCCTTGCGCATGGTTGCGGCCGGTGAAATTGATCCGGGCACGCACCTGGACATGGTCGGCAGCCTGGATTGTTTTCCCGCGGCGCTGGCGGCCGTGAAAGACGCGGTGGTGGAAGGTAAGGTGGTGCTTTATCCCCACGCCAGCCCGACGCCGCTGGCCAAGGTGTCCGGATGGGGGAAGCCGGATGAAGAACAATTCCTGCGCGACCGCGCCGTGTAAGGCGGCGCCGGAGGGGATAAGCGGCGCAATCCGGACGCCTGGACTATGCCGGCTGGTCCGGCGGGCGTTTTTCCATTTCCGCGGCGAATTCGGGATATAATTTGCGCATGCAGTCGGGGCAGATGCTGTGGCTGAAATCGGCTTCGGAATGGTTGTGCACGTAAACTTCCACCTGCTCCCAGTAGCCGCGGTCATTCCGGATTTTCTTGCACTTGGCGCATATCGGCAGTATTCCGCGCAGGGTTTTGATCTGGTCCAGCGCCTGGCGCAATTCCTCGACCTTGGCGGCCAGGGCGTCCCGCATGGCAATCATCCGCCTGCCGACTTCAATCCGGGCGCTGAGTTCCCCGGCATCGCAGGGCTTGGTCAGGTAATCGTCGGCGCCGGCGTTCAGGGCGGCGACGATGTCGGACTTTTTGCCTTTCGTGGTCAGCATGATGATGTGGGGAATGGCATTCACCGGCAGCGTCCGGGTCCGCCGCAGGACTTCCATGCCGTCCAGGCCGGGCATGATCCAGTCCAGGATTGCCAGGCGCGGGGCCGGCGTCTTTTGGATCGCCTCCCATGCTGCAATGCCGTCAGATGCGACAATGGGAGTGTGCCCGCTTTTCTCCAGGATGCCGCTCATGAGCGCCCGGGAAGTGGGATCGTCGTCGGCGATTAAAATATCCATGCAGGCTCCATTTGGGTTCAGTTTCGATCAGTTCTGTTCCAGCGCCGTGCGCAATACGGCAAACTCTTTATCAACGCGGGAGATCCATGCCGCGCCATCCTGCGCCTGGTTGGCCTCAAGCGCGCTTTCCATTTCCGCCATGATCTGCCGCAGGCGTTCGCCGCCGACGTTGGCGGCGGCGCCTTTGATGGTGTGCGCCTGGCGCGCGGCGCCGGCAGGATCGCCGGCCTTCAGCAATTCGCGCAATTTTACCAGTTGACCGGGGATATCGTTCAGGAATGTGTCCAGCACCCGGCGGACCAGTTCGGCATCGTTCAGCAGGCGGGCGGTCATGCCGGCGCGGTCAAAAACCGGCGGCGCTTTCGAATTCCACGGAAGAACGGACTGAGCCAACACGGGGTTGCCCGGTTGGCCGCCGTTCCGGCCGGCCGGTCCGGATGCCGGCAGCCACTTGGCCAGCACCGCCCCCAGCACCTGGGGCACCACCGGCTTGGCGATGTAGTCGTTCATGCCCGCCGCGAGGCATTTTTCGCGGTCATCCGTCAAGGCATGCGCGGTCATGGCGATAATCGGGATGGCCGGCTGAGCCTTGCCCTTGGAAGATGCCTCGGCATGGGAGGCGGCTTCCCATCCGCGGATTTTACGGGCGGCGGTTAAACCGTCCATATCCGGCATTTGGATGTCCATCAGGACCAGGTCGTACACGCCCGTTTGCGCGGCTTGGACCGCCTCGGCGCCATTGGCGGCGATATCCGCGGGCAAGCCCATTTTGTCCAGCATGCCCAGCGTAACCTCCTGATTGACCGGGTTATCTTCCGCCAGCAGGACCCGCAGATTGCGTCCATGGAACAAGGATTGAATGGCATGTATGGCATGGGGCGTGTCCGAATGCGCGTCTTCGGCGGCAAGCGGCCGGCGCAAGCGGACGGTAAACCAGAATTCCGAGCCCTGTGCCGGCGTGCTGGCTACGCCGATGGCGCCGCCCATTAATTCCGCCAGTTGTTTGGCGATGGCCAGGCCCAGGCCGCTGCCGCCGTATTTGCGGGTGGATGAGGCGTCTGCCTGGATAAAGCGGTCGAAGAGATGCTTGATTTTTTCCGGCGCGATTCCGATGCCGGTGTCCCGGACGGTGAAACGCAGGGCAATTCCATCCGTGCCTTCGGCGGCGGGGGTATCCGGGGGCGGTTGCGCCGCTGCATCGAGCGCGGCGCGGATTTCCACCGAGCCGGACCCGGTGAACTTGATGGCATTGCCCGCCAGGTTGACCAATATCTGCCGCAGGCGGGTGGGATCGCCGCGCACGCGTTCCGGCACGGCCGGATCGGCGGCCCAGGCGATGGAGAGCCCCTTGGACCGGGCTTGCCACGACATGGCGGAGTCGAGGTCTTCCAGCAATTCCCGCAAGTTAAAATCCATTTCTTCCAGGTCGAGTTTTTTCGCTTCGATTTTTGAATAATCGAGGATGTTATTGATCAGGCTCAGCAGGGACTGGCCGTTGGCCCGGATGCTCTCCGTGAAGCGTTTTTGCTCCGGCTCCAGGGGGCTGTCGAGCAGGAGGCTGGTCATGCCGATAATGCCGTTGATCGGGGTGCGGATTTCATGGCTGATGTTGGCCAGGAAGTCGCTTTTGGCCTGGTTGGCCTCCCGGGCCTCGGCGGCCAGCGACTGGGCGCGGGCGATGGCAGTTTCAAGCTGTTTATTGGCGGCGCGCAGCGCTTCCTCGTCCATTTTGCGCTGGGTTACATCCCGCGCGGCGGCGTAAACCAGATTGCCTTGCGGATGCGAGCGCCATTCAATCCACCGGTAAGTGCCGTCCTTGTGACGGTACCGGTTTTCAAAGCTGAAAACTTCGATCTGGTTTTGCAGCCGGACAAGGGCTTGCTGTGTGGACGCCAGGTCGTCGGGGTGGACGAAGTCCAGAAACTTACGCCCCGCCAGTTCCGACACGGAATAGCCCAGCACTTTTTCCCATTCGGGATTCAGCCGGATGAAATGGCCGCCGGTATCGGCGATGCAGAGCAAGTCCAGGCTGGTGGTGAAATACCGGTCCAGTTCCTCGCTTTTCTCGCGCAAGGTATCTTCCGCCTGCCGCCGCAGGAGCATTTCGCCGATATGGCCGGTCGCCGCTTCCAACGCCTGGATGGCGCTCAATGAGAACAAACCCTTTCTACGGCCGTCGAGCTGCAGCAGGCCTATAATGCGGTCGCCGGCGCGGATCGGCATCAGCGCGAGCGAGGAGTAACCGTGGAGGATGCATTGATTGCGCGGAAACCGCATGTGCGCCATCGTTTCCGGCAAATCCTTCAGCCGGCTGGTGTCGTTGCACCAGAAACTGCCGCCGGAGGTGCAGTACGGGCTGGCGGGATCGGTTTTGCCGGCGAGCACCATGCCGCAGGCGCATTCCAGGATGGCGGAACCATCGGGGTCGCGGCAAACGCCGCCGTTGGAGTCCAGGCGGAGCACCGAGTTTTCCGTCAGCATGAATTCGCCGGAGAAGCCGTCCTGGATGTAATACGGAAAATCTTCCCCCTTCTGCAGGCGGATGGCGGCGGCATCGCAGCCGGTATGCTGCTTTAGCGCCAGCAGTATCCGCTGCATGGTGTTTTTCAGTTCGCCGCCGGTATTCAGGATGGCCAGGATGGCGTTGGTGAGCGCGTTGGCGTATTCGGTTTGCTTGCGCTCGGTGATGTCGAAAAACACGGTGGCAAACCGCCGGCCGCCGAGCGGATAGGCGTTGATGAGAAAATGCCGGCCCAGCGGTTCGGAGTACTGCTCGAAACTCACCGGCTTGCCGCTGGCGATCACTTCGCCGTAAATCTTGAGAAAAGGTGTGTGGTCCAGTCCGGCAATAACCTCGCTGGCGGGGCGGCCGACGATGTTTTCCGCGCGCAGTCCGGTGTGTTTTTGGAAGGCGGGGTTCACCCGGAGAAACATGTAATCCTTCGGCCGGCCGGCGGCATCGGCGATGATTTCGTGGATGGCAATGGCGGAAATCGAATGTTCAAACAGCATCCGGTGCTGCTCTTCCTTGTCCCGCAGCGCCAGTTGCTGCGCGCGGATGCCCGCGTCGGTGCGGTGAAGTTGGATGTACAGGAAGGCGAGCAGGGCGGCCAAAAGGATGCCGGCGCCGGCGCCGGCGCGGAGCAGGTTGCGGTGGAAATAGGCGCGTTCGGAGGTGATTTCGCACCAGAGCAGCAGCGCGCCGATTTCCGCGCCGGCGGGATCGCGCAAAGGCACGGCGGCCGTCCGCCACAGGCGTTCATCGAAGACGATGTCTCGTGCGCCGCCATCCCCGGCGCCGGAAACGCCCTGCGCATTTTCGGCAATTTGCCGGATGGCGCCGGGCAGGGCGGCATGCGTGGAAAAAATGATGACGCTGTTGGACAGACGTTCCCAGTCCGCATCCATCCCGCGGCGGCGCGCGGCAGCTTCCCATTCCAGGCGGCGCAGGCGGTGTTTGTGCAGGGATACCGCCAGGTGCGTGCCGGCGGGCAATTCGCGTTCGCGCAGCACGTCCGCGAAATCCTTGCCCAGTTCCGCGTAACCGACGCGCCGGGCGTTGTGCATGACGGGATAGACCACGCGCAGGGCGAACCCGCCGCCGGCGCCCAATTCCAGCCCGGTGGCGGGCCGGCCGGTCTGCGCCGCCGCCCGGACTGCCAGGCGGTTGACCAGCGCGCCGGCTTGTTCCGGCATATGCATGCTGAGGATGCAGACGCTGCCGGTGCTGAAGAAATTCATGGCGGTGATGTTATGTCGGCGGCGCAGGGTTTCGTAAACCGGCCGCCACTTGTCGAGCAGGGCGGCCGGTTGCTGGTCCTGCAAGGCCCGGCCGGTGGCCGGGTCGGCGGCGATGAACTGGAGGGCTATGCGCAGGTCGGCGGCATGATTGGCCAGATCGAATTGCAGGTCCAGGCGGACATCCTCAATGCGGCGGGCGATTTCCGCTTCCTGCGCGTGGCGGTGTTGCAGCCAGAGCACCGCGCCGGCGCCGGCGGTCAGCATCAGCAGCGCGCCCGTCACCAGCGGCAGCATCCAGCGCAGCAGCGGCCGCGGAACGATCATGGTTATGTCTTTACGCCAAGGCATGGAAATGGCCGGAGTCCGGGAGGCAGGACAGTCAAGATGCTTCCAATTCCGGTTTGCATAACTCATAAAAATTGCAATGCCGGCAGATATGGATATCGGCCGATAATTCCCAGTCTTCGCAGGGGAGCGGAATATTGCGGCGGAGGTCGGCGTTTTCCAGGTATTCACCCATTTCAGCGGTGGAATGCCGGATCATTTGCTCCGTTTTTTCAATGTCGGCGGCGGTGAGGGTGGTTTGCAGCGATTTGCCGGCGGCGAGGTATTCCAGCCGGATCACGATGTTTTCCGGAGGCTGGCGGTGCTTGCGGTGCGCCCATAACCCGTACACGGCCATCTGGTCGGTATGGGAAGGGCGGGGCGCGCCGGATTTCCAGTCATAGATTTCCAGGTTGGCGCCGGCGCGGCAGACGTAGTCCGGAATGGCGTAAATCTTGATTTCATCCAGCATGAAAAATTCCGGGTCGCCCGCGCCCGCCGCGGCGATGGGCACATCCGCCGCCGGGTTGATCTGCGCCAAGCGCGGCAGGAGGGCGGAGTTAAAATGCGCCAGGCAAGTCTTGATGGTATCCGTCATCCGCGCCACCATTTCCGGTTCGGGCGTCTGGTGATGCTCGCGGTAGTAATGCTCGTGCAGGCAACAGTGGCGTTTGGGATTGGATTGCCAGAGCCGGTTTCTGGATTCGCTCCAGCAGCGGTTGAGGTAGGGACGGGCAATCTCGGCATAGGCTTCTTCCACGCCCGGTTGCCGGCCGGCGCGATGTTCCGCCAGCAGCCACATCGCGGCGCGTTCCACGGCATTGCCCTGGATGGTAAAGCGGTTTTCCATTTTCGTCAGGCGGTAGGCGGCGCGCTGCAGCGGCGCGGCGGTGGATTGCCATCCGTTCCACATGGCGTATTTGGACCAGTAGCGCCGCCGCCGGCATTCCTGGAAATCCTCCCGCGCGGAAACCGACCAGGAAAAGGTGTTCTGCAGTTCCGGCATGGCTTTGCTCCGAATTTTCCGGGCGGGGCGGGCCCGCTTGCGCGGTTGCCCGCGTATTTGTATCGCTGATTGGCGGAACTATACGCCATGCCGCGCGGTTTGGAAAGATTTATCTTGAAATCTTCCCTGCGCTTGATAAACTGCACTCCCAATGCGCGCCGTATCCCCCGGACGGGTTGGACGCAAACACGGGTAAAGCGGCAAGGAGGATTATCAATGGATGCGAATCGCACCACGCAAAAAGTGCAGGAAGCTTTGCAAGCGGCGCAAGCCATGGCCTTGCGCCGCGGGCACCAGGAAGTGGACGGCGAACATCTGCTGCTGGCAATGGTGGAGCAAACCGGCGGATTGACCGGACGCCTGCTGGAACGCATGGGCGTCTCGGCGCCGACTTTAAAAGCCCGGCTGGAGCAGGAATTGGACCGGCGGCCGCGGGTCAGCGGCGCCACGGAAGCCGGCAAAATTTACGTTACCCAGCGCCTCAGCCGCCTATTGCTGGCGGCGGATGACGAAGCCCGGCGGTTAAAGGACGAGTACGTGTCGGTGGAGCACATCCTGGCGGCGTTGATCCAGGAAGAGGACCGCACTCCGGCCGGGCGCCTCCTGCGGGAAATGGGCGTAACTTCGGCGCGATTTTTGGAAGCCTTGACGGCCGTGCGCGGCAATCAGCGGGTGACCAGCGATAATCCGGAAACCGCCTATGAAGCCCTGGAAAAATACGGCCTGGACCTGGTGGCGCTGGCGCGCCAGGGCAAGCTGGACCCGGTGATCGGGCGCGACCAGGAAATCCGGTCCGTGATCCGCATCCTGTCGCGCAAGACGAAAAACAACCCCGTGCTGATCGGCGAGCCGGGCGTGGGGAAAACGGCGATCGTGGAAGGATTGGCCCACCGCATCCTGCGCGGGGATGTGCCGGAGGGGTTGAAAGACCGCACCATCTTTGCGCTGGACCTGACGGCGCTGCTGGCCGGCGCGAAATTCCGCGGCGAATTTGAAGAGCGTTTGAAGGCGGTGCTGAAGGAAATCAAGGCGGCTGCCGGGCGGATCATCCTGTTCATAGACGAATTGCACATGATTGTCGGCGCCGGCAAAACGGAAGGATCGTCCGACGCCGGCAACATGCTGAAACCCATGCTGGCGCGGGGCGAATTGCACTGCATCGGCGCCACGACCCTGGATGAATACCGCGAGCATGTCGAAAAGGACGCCGCCCTGGAACGCCGGTTCCAGCCGGTGATGGTGGATCCGCCGAGCGTGGAAGACACCATTTCCATCCTGCGCGGCTTGCGCGAGCGTTTTGAGCTGCATCACGGCGTTCGCATCCAGGATGCCGCGCTGGTGGCCGCCGCCACGCTTTCCAACCGCTACATCAGCGACCGGTTCCTTCCCGACAAGGCGATTGACCTGGTGGACGAGGCCTGCGCTTCCATCCGCACGGAAATTGATTCCATGCCGGCGGAACTGGACGAGGTGACGCGCAAAACGCTGCGGCTGGAGATTGAAGAGACGGCGCTGAAAAAGGAAAAAGATTCCGCCAGCCGCGAGCGCCTGGAGGCCTTGCGCAAGGAGCTGGCCGGATTGAAAAAGCAATCCTCCGCCATGCGCGCCCGGTGGGAGGAGGAAAAACGCGCCCTGGCCGACAAGCAGGCATTGCGCGGGAAACTGGAACAAGCCCGCCGGGATTGCGAAACCGCCGAACGCGCCTACCAGCTGGAGCGCGTGGCGGAATTGCGCCACGGCGTCATTCCCGAACTGGAACGCCGGCTGCAGAAGATGGATGGGGCGGCCGCGGCGGCCATGCTGCGCGAAGAGGTGACCGACGAGGAAATCGCCGAGGTGGTCGCGCGCTGGACGCGCATCCCGTTGACCCGCCTGCTGGAAGGCGAACGCGAGAAACTGCTCCGCCTGGACAAGGTGCTGCACGAGCGCGTGGTCGGGCAGGATGAGGCCGTCCAGGCCGTGGCCGATGCCGTGCTGCGGGCGCGCGCCGGCATCAAGAATCCCCAGCGGCCCATCGGTTCGTTCCTGTTCCTGGGCCCCACGGGCGTGGGCAAAACCGAACTGGCGCGCGCGCTGGCGCTGACGCTGTTCGATACGGCGGACAACCTGGTGCGCCTGGACATGAGCGAATACATGGAAAAACACGCTGTATCGCGCATGGTCGGCTCGCCGCCGGGCTACATCGGCTACGAGGAAGGCGGGCAACTGACCGAGGCGGTGCGCCGCAAACCCTACTGCGTGCTGCTGCTGGATGAAATTGAAAAAGCGCATCCGGATGTTTTCAACATTCTGCTGCAATTGCTGGACGAGGGCCGGTTGACGGATTCCCACGGGCGCACGGTGAATTTCAAGAACTGCGTGGTGATCATGACCAGCAATATTGCTTCCCATGTCCTGCTGGAAGGGATTGAACAGGACGGACAAATCCGCGAAGACGCCCGCCGCCAGGTGCTGGAGGCGTTGCGGGAGCGGTTCCGCCCCGAATTCCTGAACCGCGTGGATGAAATCGTGCTGTTCAAGCCGTTGACCCAGGCGGAACTGGAGCGCATCGTTGATCTGCAGATAACCGAACTGGCCGGGCGGCTGGCCGAACAGCGGCTGGCCATTACCGTGACACCCGCCGCGCGCCGGTACATCGCCCAGCGCGGCTACGATCCGGTGTACGGCGCCCGACCCTTGAAACGATTTATCCAGCAGGCCGTGGAGACGCCGGCGGCGCGCGCGATGCTGGCGGGCGACCGGAGCGCTGCCGGAACGCTGAAAATAGATTTTAAAAAGGATGGGCTGACCGTGGCTCTCGATTAGCGCCTGGGCCGGCATTTTATGCATACCACCAAACATGTGTTCATCACCGGCGGCGTGGTGTCATCCCTGGGCAAGGGATTGACTGCCGCCTCGGTCGGCTTGCTTCTGGCGCGGCGCGGCTACCGCGTCCGGATGCAGAAACTCGATCCGTACCTGAACGTGGACCCGGGCACCATGTCGCCCTTCCAGCATGGCGAAGTTTACGTCACCGCGGACGGCGCGGAGACTGACCTGGACCTGGGGCACTACGAACGGATTGCCGGCGTGACCTGCGGGCGCGACAGCAATTACACCGCCGGGCGGATTTACAGCGCGGTGATCAGGCGCGAACGCGAGGGCGGGTACCTGGGCAAGACGGTGCAGGTCATCCCCCACGTGACCGACGAAATCAAGGCGGCCATCCGGTCGCTGGACGCCGAAGACGTGGATGTCGCCATCACGGAAATCGGCGGCACCGTGGGCGACATCGAATCGCTGCCGTTCCTGGAAGCCATCCGCCAGTATCGCCAGGAAATCGGCCGGCAAAACGGCGTGTTTCTGCATTTAACGCTGGTGCCGTTCATCCGCGCCGCCGGCGAAATGAAAACCAAGCCGTCGCAGCAGTCAGTCGGCATCCTCCGCACCATCGGCATTGTGCCGGACATCCTGGTTTGCCGGTGCGAACGGCGGTTGGAGCGCGAACACCGGGAGAAACTGGCGTTGTTTTGCAACGTGGAAACGGAACTGGTGATCGAAGAACGCGATGTGGAGCATTCGATTTACGAGGTGCCGGTGGCGTTGACGGAGCAGGGGCTGGATGTGTACCTGCTGGAAATGCTCAAGCTGCATGTGCGTCCGCTGCATTTGGACGACTGGAAACGCATGCTGGCCGAACAGCTTGACCCGTCCGCCGGCGCGGTGGATATTGCCGTGGTCGGGAAATACATCCGGCTGCAGGACGCCTACAAAAGCGTTTACGAAGCCCTGCATCACGGCGGACTGGCCAACCGCGTGCGGGTGAACATCCGCATGGTGGAATCGGAGGAACTGGCGGACTCCGGCAGCGCAACGCGCCGGCTGGCCGGCATGCACGGCATTCTGGCGCCGGGCGGATTCGGCGACCGCGGCGTGGAGGGGAAACTGCGCGCCGTTCAATATGCCCGCGAGAACGCCGTGCCGTTTTTCGGGATTTGCCTGGGCATGCAGTGCGCGGCCATCGAGTTTGCCCGCAATGTCTGCGGCCTGGCGGGCGCCAACAGCACCGAATTCGATCCCGCCACCGCCCACCCGGTGATTGATTTGCTGCCCGGCCAGCGGGAAGTATCCGACAAGGGCGGCACCATGCGGCTGGGCGCCTATCCCTGCCGGCTGAGCCCGGACAGCCGCGCCCGGGAGGCTTACGGCGCGGAGTTGGTCCGGGAGCGCCACCGCCACCGCTACGAGTTCGCCAACCGCTACCGGCCGCAGATGGAAAAAGCGGGAATGCGTTTCACCGGGGTGAATCCGGAAGCCGACCTGGCTGAAATCATCGAGTTGCGCGATCATCCATGGTTCGTAGCCTGCCAGTTTCACCCGGAATTTCAATCTGCGCCGCTGCGCGCCCATCCCCTGTTCCAGGCATTCGTGGCGGCGGCAATCCTTCGCCGCGATGGCGGCACGGGGGGGGCGGAGCGCGGGAGCGTGTAAGTGCGTGAGTGTGATCCTGGAGGGCAAGCCGAGCCGGCCGGATCGCGGCGTGTAACGCCGCTTCCACGGGAAGAGGGTGTGTAAGTATGTGAGTGAGTGGGTATGTGTGATCCCTGGAGGGCGAGCCTGCGGCGAGCCGTTCCGGGAATCAGCTGCAAGAAGCATATGGGGATAATAAAGAGGAGCCGATTACAAAACTCACGTTTTGAAAGAATTCAGAATACAGAAGCCTGAATTCAGAATAAACGCAAGACTTTGATGATAAATGTGTTCCGATTCTGACTGCTGAATCCTGACTACTGAATTCTGCTTTCAAAAGCCGACTTTTCAAAGCAACTCTAATTATGCCCAAACGCGAAGATATAAAAAAAATCATGGTCATCGGCGCCGGCCCGATTGTCATTGGCCAGGCTTGTGAATTCGATTATTCCGGCGTCCAGGCTTGCAAGGCCTTGAAAGAGGAAGGCTATGAACTGGTGCTGGTGAACAGCAATCCGGCGACGATCATGACCGATCCGGAATTCGCCGACCGCACTTACGTGGAACCGCTGACCGCGGACATCCTGCATGAAATCATCCGCCGCGAACGTCCGGACGCGCTGCTGCCGACCCTGGGCGGCCAGACGGCCCTTAATCTGGGCGTGGCATTGCACGACCAGGGAATTCTGCGCCGGTACCGCGTGGAATTGATCGGCGCCGACGCCGAAGTTATCCGCCGCGCCGAAGATCGCAACCTGTTCAAGGAAACCATGCGCGGGATCGGTTTGGACATGCCGGCCAGCGGCGCGGCCCATTCGCTTGAGGAAGCCTGGCGGGTGCGGGAGAAGATCGGCGGCTACCCGCTGGTGATCAGGCCGGGATTCACGCTGGGCGGCACCGGCGGCGGCATTGCCGGAGATGACGCAGAGTTCCAGCGGATCGTGGAGCGGGGCTTGTATTACAGTCCCAATTCCGAGGTCTTGATCGAGGAGTCCGTGATTGGCTGGAAGGAATTCGAGTTGGAGGTGATGCGGGACCGCAAGGATAACTGCGTGATTGTCTGCTCCATTGAAAACCTGGATCCGATGGGCGTACATACCGGCGACAGCATCACCGTGGCGCCGGCCCAGACCCTGACCGACCGCGAGTATCAGCGGATGCGGGATGATTCGCTGGCCGTCATGCGGGCCATTGGCGTGGAAACCGGCGGCGCGAATGTGCAGTGGGCGGTCAATCCCGCCGACGGGCGGATGGTGATCATTGAGATGAATCCGCGTGTCTCCCGGTCCAGCGCCCTGGCGTCCAAGGCGACGGGCTTTCCCATCGCCCGGATTGCCGCGAAACTGGCGGTGGGGTACACCCTGGACGAATTGCGCAACGACATCACCCGCGAGACGCCCGCCTGTTTCGAGCCGGCGATAGATTACGTGGTCACCAAGGCGCCGCGCTTTGCCTTTGAAAAATTCGCCGCGGCCGACAATACGCTGGGCACGCAGATGAAATCCGTGGGCGAGGCGATGAGCATCGGCCGGACTTTCAAGCAGTCATTCCAGAAAGCCATGCGCTCCCTGGAGCAGGGCCGGGCCGGCTTCGGCGCCGACGGCCGCGATGCCGCTTACGAGGCGCTGGCGGACGGGCGCCTGGAGGCGGAACTGAAGCGGCCGCAACCCCAGCGTTGCTTCCATATCCGCGCCGCTTTCCGGCGCGGCTGGGACGTGGCGCGCGTGCAGGGCTTGACGCGCGTGGATCCGTGGTTCCTCCGGCACCTGGCGGAACTGGCGGCCTTCGAGGATGAAATTGCCGGCGCGCAATCGCTGGATGGTCTGCGCCGTCAGCCGGATTTGTTCCGGCAGGCCAAGGAATTCGGGTATTCCGACCGCCAACTGGCCTGGCTCCTGCATGCCGATGAAAACGCCGTCCGCGCGGCGCGCGAGGATTTGAAACTCCTGCCGGTCTACGCCCTGGTGGATACCTGTGCCGCGGAATTCGAGGCTTACACGCCTTATTTTTATTCAACCTATGGCGACCTGGACGAGCCTTGCACCGGCAGCCGGCCGAAAATCATGATCCTGGGTGGCGGGCCCAACCGCATCGGCCAGGGGATCGAATTCGACTACTGCTGCGTCCATGCCGTTTTCGCGCTGCGGGCGGCAGGCTTCGAAACCATCATGGTCAACAGCAACCCCGAGACCGTCAGCACGGATTACGACACCAGCGACCGCCTGTATTTCGAGCCGCTGACCCTGGAGGATGTGCTGCACATTTACCGCCGCGAACGCTGCGCCGGCGCCATTGTGCAGTTCGGCGGGCAGACGCCGCTGAACCTGGCCCGCGCGCTGGAAGCCAACGGCGTCGCCGTCATCGGCACCAAGCCGGCCAGCATCGAGGCGGCCGAGGACCGCGAACTGTTCAAGCGGCTGCTGGAAAAACTGGATATACGCCAGCCGCAAAGCGGCATGGCCGTCAACGCGGCCCAGGCCGAAACGATTGCGGAAAAAATCGGCTACCCGGTGCTGATGCGGCCCTCCTTTGTGCTGGGCGGACGCGCCATGGCGATCGTGCACAGCCGCGAGGCGCTGCGCCGCTACATGGCGGAGGCCGTGGAAGTGTCGGAATCCCGGCCGGTGCTGATTGACGACTTCCTGGAAAACGCCCTGGAAGTGGATGTGGATTGCATCTCCGACGGCGAGACCACCGTGATCGGCGCCATCATGGAGCATGTGGAGATGGCCGGCATTCATTCCGGCGACAGCGCCTGCGTCATCCCGCCGCGCCATCTTTCGCCGGAGGTGCAGGAAGTCATCCGCGCCGACACCCGGGCGCTGGCACGGGCCTTGGAGGTGCGCGGCCTGATGAACATCCAGTTTGCCGTGCTGAACCGCCCGGATGGCGGCGCGGATGTTTACGTGCTGGAAGTCAATCCGCGCGCCTCCCGTACCGTGCCGTTTGTCAGCAAGGCCACCGGCGTGCCCCTGGCCAAACTGGCGGCGCTGGTAATGGTCGGCCGGAAATTGCGCGATCTGGGCTTCACCGAAGAAGCGGTTCCGCGCTACGTTGCGGTTAAGGAAGCGGTGTTTCCCTTCGTGCGGTTTCCCGGCGTGGATATTGTGCTCAGCCCGGAAATGAAATCCACGGGCGAGGTGATGGGGCTGGATGTTGATCCCGGCGTGGCTTTCCTGAAAAGCCAGGCGGCGGCCGGCAGTGTGCTGCCGGCTGCCGGCGGCATTTTCCTGAGTGTGAAGGATGCCGACAAGCCGGCGATCGTGCCGCTGGCCGGGAAATTGCATGCGCTGGGATTTGTGCTGTATTGCACGGAAGGCACAAGCACCGTTCTGCGCAATCACGGCATACCGGCCCGGGCGGTTTTCCGTATTTCCACCGGCCGGCCGAACGTGCTTGACCTGATCGCCGAAAAACAGATTGCCTGGATTGTCAATACCCCCGGCGCGGGCGAAACGCCGCGCCTGGACGAAGTGCGCATGCGGACCGAGGCGGTTACGCGCGGCATTCCGGTAACCACCACCGCGCGCGGGCTGGAGTTCGCGGTGGAGGGCCTGGAGGCATTGCGCGCCACCGGCGGGCACATGGCGGTATGCAGTTTGCAGGAGTTTCACCGTCACGCGCCGCGTTTGAAATGCTGAGTTGTGAGCCATGCCGCCCCCCCTTTGTGCCTCTGTGCCTTTGCCCCTTTGCCCCTGTGCTGATTTCACCGCAAAAGAACGCAAAGACCGCGAAAGAGGGAATTTCGGATTTGAACAAAAGGTAACTAAGGCAACGAAGGCTAGAATTGAATGGACAGCATCTTTGTTGCCTTGTTCGCCTTATGTTCAAAAACTTGCAGTTTTCTGTTAGGGCGGCCAGGCCCTGGCCGCCGTCGCCCACCCCTGGCCATCTCTGCAGTAGTAGTCGAAAAGGTTTGCCCTGCATAGCTTCAGCGAAGCAGGGCGTTCGGCATCCGGAAAGCATCACGCCATGAACGCTGCTTGCAGGCGCGGAGAATTGATGTATAATAATACTTTTTAGCGACCGAGTTTCGGAATAATTCATCAAAGGAATAGATCATGGCCGAACGCAACGCAATCGAACCGACGCGCGCTCAGAATTACCCGGAATGGTATCAGCAGGTGATCCGGGCTGCCGACCTGGCGGAATTGTCCCCGGTGCGCGGGTGCATGGTCATCAAGCCTTGGGGTTATGGCATCTGGGAAAACATGCAGCGCGTCCTGGATGAGATGTTCAAGGCCACGGGACACCGCAACGCTTATTTCCCTTTGTTTATTCCGCTGAGTTTCATCCAGAAAGAAGCCGAACATGTGGAAGGATTTGCCAAGGAATGCGCGGTGGTCACCCATCATCGTTTGCAGGCGGGGCCGGATGGCCGGTTGGTTCCGGCCGGCGAGTTGGAGGAGCCTTTGGTGGTGCGGCCGACCTCCGAAACCATTATCGGGGCGATGTACGCCAAGTGGGTGCAGTCCTACCGCGACTTGCCGCTGCTGTTGAACCAGTGGGCCAATATCGTGCGCTGGGAAATGCGCACGCGGATTTTCCTGCGCACCACGGAATTCCTGTGGCAGGAAGGACATACCGCCCATGCCGGCGAGGCGGAAGCCCGCGAGGAAACTGCCCGGATGCTGCGGGTTTATTCCGACTTCGCCGAGCAGTACATGGCCATGCCGGTCATCCCCGGCCGCAAGACGGATGCGGAGCGATTCCCCGGCGCCGTGGAAACTTATGCCATCGAGGCGATGATGCAGGATGGAAAGGCTTTGCAGGCGGGCACTTCGCATTTCCTCGGGCAGAATTTCGCGCGGGCCTCCGGCATCAAGTTCCTGGACCAGGATGGCGCGGAAAAATACGCCTGGACGACTTCCTGGGGGGTGTCCACCCGCCTGGTCGGCGGGTTGATCATGACCCATGGCGACGATAACGGGCTGATGCTGCCGCCGCGTCTGGCGCCGGCGCAAATCGTGATTCTGCCGGTGATCCACAAGGACGACACCCGGGCGCAGGTGCTGGAGTACTGCGGCAATCTGGCCGCCGAATTGGGGCAGGTGCGTTATGGCGGCCGGCCGCTGGCAGTGGAAATTGACGCCCGCGACATGCGCGGCGGCGAGAAGACCTGGAGTTGGATCAAGCGGGGAGTGCCGCTGCGCCTGGAAATCGGGCCGCGCGACATTGCCGCCGGCGCGGTGTCGCTTACCCGGCGCGACCGCGATGCCCGCGAACGCCGCGCCGTACCGCGCGCGGAAATAGCGGCCGCCGCCCCGGGCATCCTGGATGAAATCCAGGCCGGCATGTTGCAGCGCGCGCGCGACTTCCGCGCCGCGCATACGCGCCAGGTAAACAGCCGCGATGAATTTTACGACTGCTTCAAGGGCAGCCAGGAACAGGTATCCGGGTTCGTCCTGGCGCATTGGGCCGGCGATGGGGCGGTGGAACAGAAGTTGCGCGAAGAACTCGCCGTGACGGTGCGCTGCATCCCGTTGGATGGTCCGGAAGAACCGGGGGTCTGTCCCTTCACCGGCGCCGCCAGCCCGCGGCGGGTGGTCTTTGCGCGGGCGTATTGATGCATATGCCAATCCGTGAATACATGGCGAGTGACGAGGCCGCGGGCTGCGCATACTGCCGCAACGGATTCGAGAGGCTGGAGCCGCTGAACGCTCCTGCTTTGCAAAAATGTCCGCGCTGCGGCGCGGCGGTTACCCGTCAGATTTCCGCGCCCAATGTCGGCGGTTCCCGGAGCGGATTGGACGATCGCGCCCGGCAGGCGGGATTTCACAAGCTGAAAAAACTGGGGCGCGGCGAATACGAACGGCAATATTAGACGCCGATGCGCAAGTTGGGGCAGGCGTCCAGGTCCCAGGCAGCCGGACTGCTGAGCCCGCGCCCCGCGGCGGCCAGGGCGGCCACCATCGCGGCATTGTCGCCGCAGTAACCGGGCGGCGCCAGCAGCAGCCGCAATGATTGCGCCGCGGCGTCCTCCCGCAGCCGGGCGCGCAGGCGGGCATTCAGCGAGACGCCCCCGGCTGCGGCCAGGGTGGGGGTGCGCTCGCGGCCGGCGGCGCGCAAGGTCTGGACGGCCAGGGCATCCACGATGGCCTCCTGGTAACTGGCGGCGATATCCGCCAGCAGCGGGGGCGGTATCGGGTGTGGGATTTTTTCCAGGTAATACCGCAGGGCGGTTTTCAAGCCGCTGAAACTGAAGTTCAGGCTGTTTTTCTGGCGGGCGATGCCGCGCGGGAATTTGATGGCATCCGGCCGGCCGCCGACGGCGGCGCGTTCCATGGCCGGGCCGCCGGGATATCCCAGGCCCAGCAATTGCGCGCCCTTGTCAAAAGCTTCGCCGGCGGCGTCGTCCAGGGTGGAGCCGATGAGCCGGTAATCGCCGGGCCCCGAAACGCGGAGCAGGCAGGTATGGCCCCCTGAAACCAGCAGGGCCGTCATGGGCAGCGCGGCGGGCCAGGTCGGCGCGTCCGGCGCCAGGAAGACGGAGTAGAGATGCGCCTCGAGGTGGTTGATGCCGATTAAAGGCAGGCGCAGACGCAAAGCCAGGCCCTTGGCGGCGGCGATGCCAGTCAGCAGGGACGTGGCCAATCCCGGGCCGTAAGTGACGGCGATCGCCTGCAATTCATTCCAATCGGCGCCGGCTTGTTCCATGGTCCGGGCGATCACTTCCGGCAGTTGTTCCACATGCTGGCGGGCCGCTATCTCCGGCACAACTCCTCCGTAAGGCGCGTGTAAAGGCGCCTGGCTGGCCACTACGCCGGCGCGGATCAGGCGTTCATCGGCCGCCAGGGCCGCGGCGGTTTCATCGCAGGAAGTTTCAATACCAAGTACATTATACATCATGGCGTCACTGGCGAGCACTTAATTCCCGGCAATTTTGGCGGAGGCATTAAACAGCAGTATCCCCTTCAGGACATCCACGGCGCGCTCAAGTTGCACGTCTGTAACCGGCTCGGTTTCCGGCGTTTCCGGAACCGGCGGTTCCGCCGGCTGGTCGTCGCCGTATTCCTCGCGCGAGCGTTGGGCGAGAACCTTGAACCAATCTTCGACGGACATGGGGACGGTAATATCAGGGTCAATGCCTTTTTCATGAATCATGCGTTCATTGGGCGTATAGTACTTCGCCGTCGTCAAACGGATGGCTGAACCGTCGGCCATCGGCAGCACGCTTTGCACCGAGCCTTTGCCGAAAGTGCGTTCGCCCACCAGCACGGCGCGCCGGGCATCCTGGAGGGCGCCCGCCACGATTTCGGAAGCGCTGGCGCTGCCGCCGTTCACCAGGATCACCATGGGGAAATCCAGGTAATGATGGCGTCCACGCGCGGCGTATTGCGTTTGCGAGGTGGAAGGATGCCGCCCGCGGGTGGTGACGATTTTGGCGCCGCTCTCGAGGAATTTCTGGCTGACTTCCACCGCGGCGCTCAACAGGCCGCCGGGATTGTTGCGCAAGTCCAGCACCAGCGCGCGCAATTGCTGTTTGAGCAGGGATTCCATGGCAGCCTGCAGGGCGTCGGCCGTCGGCTCGTTGAACTGGGTGATGCGCACATACCCGATGCCGTCTTCCAGCATGCGGGCGTCTTTGACGCTATCCACCTTGATCACCGCCCGGATGATTTCAACCTCCTTGATTTCCTGCGGATTCACGCGCAGAATCTTCAATTTCACCTTGGTGCCCGGCTCGCCCCGCATGCGTTTAACGGCATCCTGCAGCGAAAGAGCTTCGGTGGATTCGCCGTCAATTTCAACGATTTTGTCGCCATGCAGGATGCCGGCGCGGAAAGCCGGGGTGTCTTCCATGGGCGCGATGACCGTCAGCACGCCGTCGCGATGGCCGATGACAATCCCCACGCCGCCGAATTCGCCGGCGGTGTCGCTTTTCATGTCGTTAAACATGTCCGGGTCCATGAACTGGCTATGGGGATCGAGCGATTGCAGCATGCCCCGCAAGGCGCCATACATCAGGTCCTGGTATCCGGTTTTATCTTCGTCCACGTAACTCTGGCGGATTTGCAGCATTACTTCCGCCAGCAACTGCATTTTTTCAAAAGCCACGCTGGAGGTGTCGTTGGTTTTATCCGCCTGGGCGGCCAGCTTGGCTCCCACCATCAGGTTCCAGCCCAGCAGCGCCGCCAGGATCACCCATAAACCGCGTCTGCCTATTTTACGAAAGGACATTTACGCCATCCTCCTCATGAATTACCAATCAATACTGCAATCGCATTAACCACAAAAAGCACAAAAAGCACAAGCGAGGATTATAAAAACCGAGATTGTGCTAACCCGGAATTTAACTGCGTCTGTTTCGGCCCTAAAACTATTTTACCAAGTGGCTAATTTCTGGTTCTGCCTTAACCTATTCCCCTATGTGCATCTTGTGCTTTTTGTGGCCAATTTCTGCTTCTGCCTTAAACCTATCCCTTTTTGTGCCCCTTGTGCATCTTGTGGCTAATAGTTTCCGCCGGGCAGTTGGCTTCCAGGACGCGCATCAGGTTGCCGCCCAGAATCCTGGCCGCGTCTTCATCGCTGTAGCCGCGCACCACCAGGCCGACGGTGTACAAGGGCCAATTAGTCCAGGCCAGGCTGCCGGCGGAGGCCTCGTCCGAAGCGGGCAGGGGATGGTTGTCTGGTTTCCAGTTGCCCCACCAGCGCGCGTCAAACCGGGCGTTTTTACGCCGTTCAATTCCCGGCGGGAAAGGCGCGGCATAAGTGGTGTCTGTGCCGATGGCCACATGCTCCGTTCCCGCCAGCCTGGCAATGTAATCCACGTGATCCAGCATGGTGTTGAGCGTGGCGTTCGGCCCCAGCATGTTGGGCAGGACGTAAACGCCGAGCAATCCGCCGGTATCGGCGATGGCCTTGATCGCGGCATCGCTCTTGCAGCGCATGTGGTCAAATACTCCCTTGGCGCCGGTATGGCTGGCCATGACCGGCTTGCCGGAGGCGCGCGCGGCTTCAATGGTGGTGCGTTCGCCGCTGTGGGGCACGTCCACGATGATGCCAACCTGGTTCATTTTTTTGATCAATTCCCGGCCTAACTCGCTCAAGCCGGCATTGGCGGTCTCCGCGCAGCCGTCGCCGATGAAGTTGCGCCGGTTGTAGGTCAAGTGCATCAGGCGCACGCCCAGGTTGTACCAGGGTTCAATCCAGCCTAATTCCTCGTCGGGATCCCGCAAACTGCCGACAATCGGCGGGCCATTAACGCTCCAGATAATGGCAGTGCGGTTGGACTGGACGGCTTCGCGGACTTCGTCCGCGCTGCCGGCCTGGGCCAGCCGTTGCCGGAAAACGCGCAGCACCTGCCGGTATGCGGCCATGCGCTTGATGTCTTCCTCGCGCGATTTGCCTTCGGCGACAGTCAGCACCATGCATCGCAGGCCCGTGGCATCGAGAGCCTCGACAAACTGGCGCGCGGCCGCCTGGTCGCGTGTGGGGCCCAGTGTGCGGGCCACGCTGGAAAGGAAATGATGCTCGCGGGCGCCCACTTCGCCTTCCTGCAATTCCTTCCAGATGCGGGCGGATTCCTCTGTCCAGAGGCTGGGCAGGAATCCGAAATTGTCGCAGGTCAACAGCGAGGCGTGCAGTTCCAATCCATGCTGGAGTTGCGCGGACGTCGGTTTCAGAACGTCCAGGCCGCGCTGCCAGGCCATGCGGATAGCCGAATTCGGATGCCGGCTGTGATCGGTGATTTTGACAGGCATGCGCATGAGTCTCTTTCAAAAGTGTTCAGTGTTCGGTAACGACAACGTAACACGCTGATTTAACGTCGCTTGCAATCATTCTGAATTCTGACTCCTGTGTTCTGAATTCTTTCAAAACGTTAGTTTTGAAATTGACTCTCATGATTTTTCTTTCAGCGGCATGGGATTGCAGAGATTTTTTTCCGCATGGGCCACCCGTCCGCAGTTGAAGCAGATGAAACGGGGTTTGTTGACCAATTGTTCGATTTCCGCGAATTGCTTGGCGCTGGCCAGCACGCAGAGATGTCCGTGATGTTCGTGTTTATTTTTGCAGTTGTCCATGGTTTACTCCTGTTTTACTGGAATTAATTATCCACAAAAGATCGCAAAGATCACAAAGAACAAAAATAGTTTTTGCCACAGAACCAATTTCACTGTCATCGCATAGATAAAATTTATCAACTGAAAACGACACTCAAAACACAGCGAGTTTAGCCACAAAAATGCACAAGATGCACAAGATTTTCAGATCACGAACAATTGCCGCGCCGGCCGGCAAATGCCGGCTGACGGATCGGCTGGCACTCTGATACGCGAATCAATTCGGGTATCAGCGTGTCAGCCGATCCATGTCCGCATAGCGGACAGCGCGGCATCCCATTCAATTCCATTAAACTTTCTCTTTTCTTTGTGCCTTTCCTTCTTGTGCCCCTTGTGCCTCTTGTGGCCAATTTCCGCTTCCGTCTTATTATTATTTTTTTTTGTGTTCTTTGTGATCTTTTGTGGTGAATTCCCAAACAAATCGCTTCAGATGTTAACTTTCACGACGACCTTGCGTACTGCGGCGGGCGCGCCGTCCGCCAGCCCGGGCATATGCGCATCCGGCGGCGCGAAAATCGCAAATGCGCCGGTTGGCGCCCTGAAAAACTCGCCTATGCCGGGAGCGGGTCCGCCGAAAAGTTCAAAATCATTTTCAATGTCGTAGGCTTGTTGAACGGCCAGGTTGGATACCGGCGCATAGCCCATGATTTCGGCGCCGTCGGCCACGAATTGAATATCAATGTAGCGGCGGTGTGCTTCCCAGATGCCCGCGGCTCGCGGCCGGGTTTGGTATTCCTGGACAAGGGCATAGATGCTGTCGCCATCAATGGCATGCCGGCCAGGCGCCAGCGCGCGGCAATCATTTTCCGCCAGGAACCTCAGGCCGGCGGCGATCCTCGGCCCTAATCCCTGGTAAAACCCCGTATTCTTTAATTGATCAATGATCATGGCATTTCTCGGCGGAAGCGATCAGCAAAACCCTCCGTAAACCGCTTCGGCCAGAGCCAAATGGCCCACGGCATTGGGATGGACCGGTTCCGGGCAGAGCAAATCCGCCGGCTGTGTCCGGATGATTTTCTGAAACATCTGATGCGCGCGCACCAGGCGGGTTTTGTATTGCCGGCTCAGTTTATGCGCCACGGTAATGTATTTTGGCATTAATTCCAGCACGGCATGCCTGGGACTGTTGGCGGAGTTTTCGGAACTGATATAAAACGGCTCGATCAGGATTATTTTACACTTGGGCAGAGCCTTCCGGGCGCGTTCGAGAATTTCCCGGTATTTCTGCTCAAACAGTTCCGGGGGTACCGATGTTTCAGTTTTGCGTATAAAACGGTGCAAGTCGTTGATGCCAATCAATATGGAAAGCCAGTCGGGGCGCATGCGCAGGACATCGTCCGTCCAGCGCGCCGACAAATCCACCACTGTATTGCCCCCGATACCTTTGTTGATGATTGTAACTTGTTTTTCCGGCTCCCGGATGGCCAGCAAATCGCGGAAAATCCTGACGTAGCCGTTGCCGAATGGAAAGAAATCTCCACGCCGCCCGCAATCGGTGATGCTGTCGCCCGCGAACAGGATGGTTTGTGTTGATTTGATTTGCGTCGCCATAATGGCAATCCTCATGTTAATTATATTTGTTCAGTCCGTTTACAAAATCGGTCAGAAAAACCCATAATTATTAGCGCAAAATCAACGAGAAGTCAAAACTTTATCTGACAGAGGGGGACGCGGAAATTCACCGCGGAAATCGCGGAGACGAAAAATTCACCACAAAAAATCGCAGAGATCGCTAAAGAGAAATCTGGAAAACAGCAGAACCGCAGAATAATGAACCGCAGAATATCGAATGCAAGACGTTGCTTCTCCGGCTCTTTGCACCTTTGTGCCT
>CAYXEK010000005.1:82103-87350 GCA_964463985.1 uncultured Verrucomicrobiota bacterium | reverse complement strand
AATGGCTCCTCGGGCAGGACTCGAACCTGCAACCTAGTGGTTAACAGCCACCCACTCTACCATTGAGCTACCGAGGAATCACCATTCCCGAGCATCGGATGCCAACCGGTCCGGCCGCGAACAGTCCGGCGGATGCCAGATTACGTTCAAAACCGTCCTTGGCAGCGATACAAAGCGGTGAAAAGGATAGCATCCGGCAAGGGAGAGTCAAGCCTTTTCATTTTTTTTGCGCGGCAGATGCGCAGGGCGGCATTCAACCCATGGCGGCGGCGAGGGCGGCATAGTCGCCCATGGCCGTACCCAGGGAACTGACGGCAATCCGGCAGGTTTTCAATGGCGCCGGCCAGGCAAACCGCGGCAGGAGTTTCGCCAGGGGCGCCATCAGCAGGTCGCCTGCATGGATGGCGATGGTGCCCAGCACCACGAGTTCGGGATTGAGCGTCATGATCAGGATGCCGATGCCTTGCGCCATGCGGAGCACGTATTCATCCCAAACTTCCTGCGCAAAAGGGTCGTTTTCGCGCAAGGCCGCCAGAAGGGCCGGCATGGCGATCCGGTCAATTTGCCCGCCGGCATGGTCCAGGATGCGGGTCTGGATGCCGTCCGCGCGGATCCGCTCCTGAATGCGCCGCGCCATGTTCCGTCCGCCGCAGTAAGCCTCAAAACAGCCGTTCAAGCCGCAGGGGCAGGGGGGGCCGGCGGGGTCCAGCACGAAATGCCCGACTTCACCGGCCGTGTCGTCCGGCCCTTCCAGCAATTGCCCGTTGATGATGAGACCGCCGCCCATGCCGGTGCTGTTGGTCAAATATACCAGGTTTTTGACATGGCGGCCGCAGCCAAACCGGAATTCGGCAAGCGCGCAGGCATTGGCATCGTTATACATTCGCACGGGTTTGCCCAGGCGGCCGGCCAGGTCGGCGACAATCGGCGCCGTGCCCCAGCCTTTGAGATTGGTCGGCGCCAGCAGCAGTCCGCGCCGGTTGTCCATGGGGGCGGGGGCGGCAATGCCGACCGAGGCGACATCCGCCATGGCCAGGCCGGCCTGGCCTACAACGGCCCGGGCCAGCTCGACGATTTTTGATAAGCCCACCGGATAACTGTCCGCGACATCGGCGACAGGGAAACGTTGCGCGGCGCGGATATTGCCGGCGGCATCGCCGGCGCAGACGGCAATTTTCGTGCCGCCAATGTCAACCCCAAGCAAAATTTTGCCGGCAGACATCATAAATCGGAGATATTATCACCTGAACAAATTTCAAAATGCTCGTTTTGACTGCAAATCATCGGAATTCCGCCATTGGCAGCTTACAGCGTTTCCGTCCAGCGCAGGAAAACGCTGCCGGCGAAATCGCTCAAGTCGGAGCTTTCCCAGTTGTCCAGGTTCGAGCCGTTAACGAAACGGTAACTCGCGCCGAAGCCCAGTTCGATGGATTTGGTCAGGCTGACCATGATGCTGGCCTGCGGGACAGCGACAAAGACGGTGGCGGAATCGGAACCTGCTTCCTGTGATTTAACGGAGAGATGGCCGCCGCCGACCAGGAGTTTCAGGCTGCCATGGACTACCTGTCCGGGAAATAAAACATATTCGGCGCTTAACCCGGTGTGCCAGAAGTCGAAAGCCTTGACTTCGGAAGCCGTCCCGTTGTCCTGGTCAACATCGCTGATCAGGGCGTAAGTGTCCCATCCAAGATACAGGGTGCGCCCCAGGGATGGGCCGAACCGCAGCCCGGCCATTTGGGCGCTTTCTCCGCCCAGGCGGGTGGCTATGAATTCAGGTTGCAGGTAAAAGCACCAGTCGCCCTGGGCGGAGTCCAGCAGGGTTTTGGGTTCCGGCGCGGCGAGAACGCCTCCCGCAAGCGCGCATATCAGCACGAGACTGGGAATTTTAACAAGTTGCATGCTGGTTGCTCCCTTCAATTAATGGTGTGCGGAGTTGAATTGACAGATTCTCAGACTCGGAGTTAATCATCAAGGAAAACCGGAAGCAGTCAAGCAAAATTGTATGCAGGATGTGAAGTCCAAACCGGAAGGATTCGGAGAATGCAGAGGGTGGGCGGATGCGTCACACAGTGACGCACTACAAACTGGCCAACGCGGGAAGCATCAGCGCCGGACGACGTCAGGTTTGTTGACGGCGTATTTTGGGCGGTTGCTGGTCAATGCGTCCCGGACGTTTTCAGCGGCTTTGCGCTTGAGTTCGGTCTGGGATTCCTCGGTGTACCAGCCGGTATGCCCGGAGAAGGTGACGTTATCCAGTTTCAGGAGGGGATTGTCGTGGTTGATGGGTTCCTGGGCGAACACATCCAGGCCGGCGGCATGGATCAAGCCTTGGGAGAGCGCCTCGTACAAGGCGGCTTCATCCACGATCGGCCCGCGGGAAGTATTGACCAGGATGGCGGTGTTTTTCATCATGCGGAAAGCCGCGGCATTGAACATGCCCCGGGTCTGGTCGTTCAGCGGCATGTGGATGGAGAAATAATCGCCTTCCTTGAGCGCGGTTTCCCAGTTCACTTTTTCCGCCCCGGCGGCCTGGATGGCGGCTTCATCGAGAAACGGATCAAACACCAGGATGCGGCCCAGGTCGAACCCGGCGATTTTGCGGCGCAGGATGCGGGCGATCTGTCCGAATCCGCAGAAAACAAAAGTCTTGCCCTTGACGCGCCATTGCGGGGCGCCCCTGGTGATGTCCCAGACGCCGGCGCGCACATCGCGGTCGCGCCGGGCGACATTGCGCACGCAGCTCATCCAGAGCGCGAAGGCCTGGTCGGAGACATCCTCGCCGCAGTAGTCGGGGACGTTGGCCACCCAGATGCCGCGGGCCGTGGCCGCGGCAATGTCAACGTTATCGTAGCCCACGCCGTAGCGGGAGATCACGCGGCAACGGGCCAGGCCGTTGATGACGATGGCCGGCAGCGGCGCCAGGTTGACGATGATGGCGTCAGCATTGCGGCCGGCGTGGAGCAGGGCCGCCGGGTCAGCGGACTTGACGAATGTCAGGCGGGCGCCCAGCGGCTGGAGCACCGCGGTTTCTTCCTTGTATTCCGGGTAACGATCATCGGCAATTAAGACTTCGAATGACATGGGGGCTGCCTAAAAAAAAGATGAAGAATGAAGAATGAATTATGAATGATGAAATACGGAAGCCGGAAGCCATCATTCATTATTTTCTTCAGACGCCGCAGAAGGAGCCAAACCCGCCGTCAATCGCCAGGCTGGCGCCGGTGGTGAACACGGCGGAGGGCGAACACAGGTAAACAATGCCGCCCAGCAGTTCTTCCGGCTTGCCGTAGCGTTTCATGGGCGTGCCGCCCAGGATATCCTTGCCGCGGGAATCGGTCAGCACGCCCGGGGTCTTGTTGATCAGGTCGGCATTCTGCAAGGTCGGGAAGAAGCCGGGGCGGATTTCGTTGATGCGGATTTTCGGGGAATGGTTCATGGCCATATCGGCCGCCAGCCACTTGGTAAAGTTGCTGATGCCGGCCTTGGCGGCGGAGTAGGCGGGCGTGCGCGACAGCGGAGTATCGGCGCTCATGGAGGAGGTATTGATAATTACGCCTTCGCCCTGCTTGATCATGGTCTTGCCGAAGATCATGGAGGGGATGATTGTCCCCATGATATTGAGATCGAAAGTGAACTTGATGCCCTCGACCGTCAGGTCGCTGAAATAAATGTTTTCTTCTTTCTTGGTGATGGACTTGGGGTGGTTGCCGCCGGCGCCGTTGATCAGGATATCCACCCGGCCGTATTTCGCCAGGACGGCATCGCGGGCGGCGGCGACGCTTTCGGGTTTAAGCACATCGGTCGCATGTCCGAAAGCTTCGCCGCCCCTGGCGGCAATGTCATCGGCGGTCTGCTGCGCTTCGGCCAGGCGCAGATCCAGCGCCGCGACTTTCACACCCAGACCGGCCAGGCCGCGGGCCACGGCACCGAACAGGACGCCGCCGGCGCCGGTGACGGCGGCGACTTTGCCTTCCAGGGAAAAGAGTTGCGCGAGGTTTGATTCAGTCTGTTTTTGCATGGCGTTGTTCCTTATGGTTGTTAAAAATTATCCCCACTGCCCGCGCACGACGGCGCCGCGGGCGTTGGACTCGTACATGGCGCCGATGATTTCAATGCAGGCCACGCCCAGGTCCGCGCTGCATCCGTACATGGGCGGCTGGTCGTTGATGACGCAGTCCACGGCGTAGGCCAGTTCGTCAACATAGCCCAGGTTGAAAAATTCGTCCACCGCCGGCTTGGTCCAGCCCAGGGTGTTGTCGGCTTTTTCCATGGCGTATTGGTAGCCCGGGCGGCTGTAGACGTTCAGGCACGAGCCGAAGGTCAAGTCGGCCTTGAGATTGCCTTCCGTGCCGTAGATTTCCACCTTGTCGTCCATGCCGCCGACGGTGATGTAATTGCCCTCGATCAGAGCGTGTTCGCCATTGGCGAACTTCATGATCCCCACGGCAAAGTCCTCGCCGCCATTCTGCCGGTGGATGTAATTGTCGTCCATGCCGCCGTTGCAGCGGGCGAAAACTTCCACCACCTTGTTGCGCCCGCCGTTGCCCAGCAGGTGCAGAATCCAGCCGATGGGGTGGATGGCCAGGTGGATCAGGCAGCCGCCGCCGCAGGTTTTCTTGTCGCGGGCGAACGGGCTGTGGGTGCCGTTGTGGCATTCCTTGGCCTTGACGTAAAGCAGCTTGCCGAGGGCGCCTTCCTGCACCAGGTCAAGCGCGCGCCGGAGCGCCGGGGCGAAACACCAGTCTTCGCCGTAAAAAAGTTTCACGCCGGCCTGCCGGCAGGCATCGCGCATGGCGCGGGCGTCCTCCGCGCTGGTGGCCAGCGGTTTCTCGCAGAAGACATGGCGTTTGGCCCGGGCGGCGGCGATGACAATGTCATGGTGCAGAAAATTGGGAGCGCACACCGACACCAGGTCCAGTTCTTCTTTGGCCAGCATCTCCTGGTAATTGCTGTAAGTCTTTGGAATGCGCCATTTTTGCGAAAATGGCTCCAGATTGTCAATCGCCGCCACCGCCGCGAGTTGGACGCGGGGATTGCGGCTGTAACTGTCGGCATGGAAGTCGGCGGCGAACTTGGAGCCGACAATTCCTATCTTGATTTTTTCAGCCATTTTGATACATCCCTGTCACTGGAGCGCGCTGCCTGCCTGCTTGCCCATTACGGCAAAAAACAAAAATTACTTATAATCAATTGAAAGCAGCATGGCAAGGCAAATATGTCAAAGAGGGAAAGCAGGAAAGGGGTCAG
>CAYXEK010000005.1:32435-82003 GCA_964463985.1 uncultured Verrucomicrobiota bacterium | reverse complement strand
AGCAGGAAAGGGGTCAGTCAAGGATTATATCAATTATGATTGACATCGCGTGGTGGATTTGGGATTGTTTCAGTTATGGCGAGACAATTACGCATTGAATATGCCGGAGCGCTCTATCACATTATGGCGCGCGGAGATCGGCGTGAGCCGATTGTTTCCGAGGACACGGATTACAATTTGTTCTTGGAGACCTTGGGTGAGATGTGCCAGCGGACCGGATGTGTGGTGCATGCCTATGTGATATTGCCCAACCATTATCATCTGGCGCTGGAAACGCCGGAGGCGAATCTGGTGGGCGGGATGCGCTGGTTGCAGAATACATATACCCGCCGCTACAACACCCGGCATAAGCTGTGGGGGCATGTGTTTGGCGGGCGATACAAGTCGCTGTTGGTGGATGGTGGGGCCCCCAGATATTTTCGATGTTTGCTGGAATATATTCATCTGAATCCGATTCGGGCGGATTTGGTGCCGCCAGGTGGCCGATTGGCGAGTTATAAATGGAGCAGTTTAAAGGAGTATTTGTCGGTGCCGGCGCGGCGGCCGAAGTGGTTGTGCGTGAAGCGTGGATTGTCAGTTTATGGATTAACTGACAATCCGTCTGGGCGCCGGGAATATTTGCGGCATTTATGCGCGGCGTATGACCAGGGGCGTCCGAAACTGGCGGGTTTGCCGGCGGTGAAAGAAATGGGATTAAGTTTACAGAACTGTATCAGTCGAGGATGGTATTTTGGCAGCCAGATATTTGGCGAGCAATTGTTAAAGATGAGCGGAGAGGATATGGCGGAGAAGCAGGCTAAGCGAGCGGATGGTTATTATGGTGCGCAGTTGCAGGATCACGGGGCGTTGCGAGCGCGTGGGATATTGTCGGCTGGGTTGAAGGTGTTCGGAATGACGGAATCGGAGTTGTTGGGTTTGCGTAATACGGATTACCGTAAATTACTGTTAGCTGAGGCGATCAGGTCTGAGACGGCGCTGGGGCTGGATTGGATCCGGTCGGCATTGAATATGGGCGACCGATCATATTGCAGCCATTTAATACATTGGCAAAAACGTTGCTTGAAAAACAGTCCCAAACTTAGATACATAAGGGACAAGTTGATTGATATTACAAGAATCCTTGACTGACCCCTTTTTCTATGAAAGCATTGATACAGCGGGTAAGTGCCGGCGCCGTAGCGGTGGATGGCCAGGAACTGGCGCGGATCGCGCGCGGTTATGTCGTGCTGCTGGGGGTGCGCCAGGGGGATACGGAAGCCGAGGCCGCCTATCTCGCCGGCAAGACCGCCGCCTTGCGCATTTTTTCCGACGAGCAGGACCGCATGAACCTGGCCCTGGCGCAGGTGGACGGCAGCGTGCTGGTGATTTCCCAGTTTACCCTGCACGCGGATACCCGGCGCGGCAACCGCCCCGGATTCGAACTGGCCGCGCCGGCGGACGTCGCCCGGCAACTGTATGAATGCTACGTTGCGGAATTGCGCAAGATTCTGGGCAGCGCGCGCGTGGTAACGGGGCAATTTCAGGCCAAGATGTCGGTGACCATCGTCAACGATGGCCCGGTGACCATTGAGTTGCGCAGCCGGAACGAGGCGTGATCCGCCGAAGCGGGATCAGCCTTTTTCCGGCCCGGTGATCCCCCAGAATTTCTGCTGGAGGCTGTCGCGTTCGAGGTTCATGAAGGCCAGCGTTTCGGTATAGTTGAACACCGATTTATGCATGGTGTCCGCGAACTCGCGCAAACGCGGGGATTGGCTTTCCAGTCCTTCGGCCTGTGCAAAATCCCACACCAATTTTTCGGCGCGGGCTTCATCCACCAGCTGGTACATACGGGTAAAATCGCGCACGAGCGTGATGGTCTTGATCAGGCGGTGGCCGGACGGTTTCTGTTTCTGGTCGAATTCCCGCTCGACATACACGCCCGGATGATTGAATTTCGATTCCGGGGTGTCAATACCGGCGGTCGGGCCGGCCTGCGAGCGCGCCAGGTGCTGGCTGGCGGCGATCAGCAGATCGCGCGCAATCTCATCGGTATCGGCGATGAACGGGCCGACGAACGGGCGTTGGCGTCCGGGACGGGTGTAGCAGTAGCCGCGGATGACGCCGGCATCGTCGCGATAGACAAAGCATCCGTCTTCGCCGTCTGCAAACAGCCGGCGCATGATGTTTTCGCGTTCCAGGAAGGCGGCGGCGTCGTAGCGGATGACGGCGTCCAGGTCTGCCGCGGTCATGGTCTTGACGCGGGTGGCGTCATAGCGCGACTCGGCGAATTCCGCCAACTGGTAGAACGAGCGCCAGATGCGGTAGGAATTGACGTAACCCACGGCGCCGTAAACGGTGTTGCCCATGGGGGTGGCATCCAGGCCGTTGATGACCTTGTCCTGGTCAATCGCGTATTTGACGCAGGCCTGCATCATGGCGTTGGCGATGCCCTGCCGGCGCGCTTCGGGATGGACGAGGATCATGCCGATCCAGGTGTTGTGGCGGCCCAGGGGCAGGACCGACGAAGTTCCCACGGGGATGTCAAATCCGTAGCCCTGCAGGCGCGCCACGAAGGAGCCGTTTTTATCCATGTCCGTCATCCGGCGGATATCCTGGTCGGTCTGGTTCCAGCAGGCGCGCATGGTCAGCAGGTGCATGGTATCCAGGTGGTTGCCGATGCATTCCAGCTTGAACATTGCGGAATTTACGACCTTGGTGTCGGCCGGCAGGTCCACGATCATGGCCCGCGGCACGGTGACGGCAATCCGGCGGCCGCTGCGGGCCACGATTTCCACGTTGCGTTCGGGGGTGAAAGCATCGCCGCGCGGGTTGTTGATCCGGAAGCAGCCGTAAAGCTGGTCGAGATAGGCGTCTTCGCCCAGGGTAATGGCTTCAAGCTGGTTCGGGTCGGCGTGTTTTTTGATGAGTTTTTTCATGGTTAACTTTGTGGTTTGGGGATGATGCCCGTGTCCTTCATGGAAATGGCGTTCACCGGGCAGACATCCACGCAGGTGGAGCAGGCCAGGCATTTTTCGCGGTCAACCACGCTCTTGCGGTTGACGATCTTTATGGCATTGCAATGGCCGACTTTCTCGCACAGGCCGCAGCCGGTGCAGCGTTCGGCGTCCACCTCGGCGTAGCCGGAATGCAGGGTCAGCCGGTCGGCGGAAGCGATGCGCTGCGCCGCCAGGTCGCGGAAGTCGCGGTACGACTTGTAACCATGCTGATCCATGAATGCGCGCATGCCCTTGAGCCAGCGCGGCAGGAAATCGAATCCGCGCAGCATTGTTTCGGTGCAGACGCCGATCAAGTCGGCGCCGCACATGATCATCTGCACAGCGTCCCGCCAGCCGGCGATGCCGCCGGTGCCGAGGATGAAATGTTGCGGGCCGGCCTTGCGCCGGATTTCATAGACATCGCGCAGGGCCAGGGGCTTAATCCAGGGGCCGGAGAAACAGGCCAGGGTCGGCTCGTCCTGCAGGCGGTAGGGGCCCTGCGCGACGTTTTTCACGTCGAAATCGGCGATGGCAAGGCGGTTGGCGACGGAGCAGACGCAGGGGATGCCCTTGTCGTAGCAAGCCTTGGCGACATCGGCGATGCGGCCGCCTTCGGGCGTGATCTTGACGAACACCGGGATTTGCACGGCGTTTTTCACGGCTTCGGCGATCATGCTGACCGCCGCGGCATTCTGTCCCATGCTCGCCCCGGTTTGCGCGGTGCGGTCGTTTTCCGTGAGGGTAACGTTGAATGACATGTTCGGGCAGCACATGTTCAGTTCGATGGCGTGGGCGCCCGCGCGCTCGGCGGACCGGGCCATGTCTTCCCAGCCGGTAAGGCCGGGCTTGTCGCCGACATAGGTGATATTGGCGAAGAGGATCAAATCGGGGGCGGCTTTGCGGCCCTGTTCGATCAGGCGCAGGCAGGCGTCAAAAGTCAGGCGTTTTTCCGCGGTGAAAGCATGGTATTCCTCCCGGTTGAAGTAGCGGTAACGCGGCGGAAGGCTGATGTAGGGCTCGGGATCGAAAGCCAGTTTAAGGCTTGCGCCGGCCCAGCCGGATTCCTCGGCCGCGACCAGTTGATCCGGCCATTTGACGGTCGGGCCGGAGGCGACGATGAAATTGTTTTTGAATTTCAGGCCGGCGATTTCCAGGGACAGTTGGCCGTCATCCTGGAATTTTTTACGGGTCAGTTTCATGCATGCTCCTCGTAATGAATAATTTCATGTTTACCGGGCGCAAAACAGCAGTTGTCCCCGGCGCGGATTGCCGGCCCGGAAACGATGCCGGGCGCAGTGGGCAAGGCTGCGGGAAATAAGGCTGCCGGGTACGCCGGAAAATCCAGTGTACTCCAGGCGGCATGGTTTGCAAGTTCAAAAAAAAGGACAACCCGCTTGTAAGCGGGTTGTCCTTCATGACAAATCATGCAGCACTCCGGGCGGTTCCGGCATCTGCGCCAGTTGTCACCGGGTGAAGCATTCGGAGTTAGATTTTCACCATATCCTTCAGCAGTTCCAGTTGCCGGGCCTGTTGCGCGACGGCCTGCGCAAGGCTTTTCTGCAAACCGGCGATTTCCGCTTCGGTTTGTTTCAATTGTCCGACGAGTTGTGCCAGCGTGCCGGCCCTGGCGGGAGCTTTTTCCGCGGCTGCCGTCCGCACGGCTTTTGCGCGGACTTTTTTCGGCGCGCCTTTTTTGCCGGGACGCTTGCGCAAGCCGGCCTTTTTCAGGTAGCTTTTCACGGTAATGGGGGAAGTATCCATTTCGCGGGCAATGGCCTTGATCGGCGTGCCGCTCTTGTACATTTCCACCATCATTTGCGCTTGTTCTGCGTTGAATTTAGGTTTCTGCGGCATGGTTTCTCCTTCTCGATTTGTTGGGTTATGCTTACACTTCTGATGTCTAATTTACAAGCCGATCAGGTATTATGCAATAAAAAAATGCTTTCCGGCGAATCCGGGTGCGAGAAAGATATATTATCTGCGGCAAAACAGATAACGATCGGCAAACAATTAACCGCAAAAAATGCAAAGGACGCGGCGGGGGGAGGGGGAGGGATAATGAATTTTTCAGTGGCAGGGCAGCCAAGTGCCGCCGGTGCGGTCAACACTGAGCGGCCCGCGGAATGAGTGGGATCCCGGATGCGTCACCCCGTGACGCTACTACAGACAGGAGCGGCCGGATGCGTCACACAGTGACGCTACTACAGATCGGAACGGCCCGGAAAATGCAGGCCATCACAACTATGTCCATGTCCCTGTGCGCCTTTGATCCTTTGCCGCTTGCTGATTTGAGCAGGGTCCAAAGGCGGCGAAGGCGGGAAATGGAATAACCGTCAACGGTGGTCCGCGGGCGTTCCGGCGTCCGCCGTCTTCCATGAAAAACCGCATGGCAGATTCGGCGCGATCAGGTCGCGATCGGCCAGGTCGCGGCGGTCAATGGGGAAATTGGAGCAGTTTTTTGTGCGCCAGATGCGGTAGACGCGGCAGGCGGGCAGACCCTCCTTGTCGCGCGTCAGGAAGGCGCATTTCACGACCAGTTGACAGCAGGCTCCGCAGCGCCGGCAGGCGCCCTGCCGTTGCGCCAGGCTGCGGCGCACGTAAGCGGGGCGGAACACATTCAGAAAAAAACGCCGGGGGGTTCCCCAGAGCAGACGCAGGCGCACGCGCAAAGTCGGGCGGGCAAAATTTGCAGAATCCATATGTTTGGGCCGGTTATCAGTATCAGGGTAAGCTTATAAAACAGGGAACATTGTCAATGTTTTGAATTTGTTTGTCAAGTTTTCTGTCAATCCCGGGGGCAATGCGAATGCGCCGGCTCAATGCGCCGGCCTGTGAAACCAGCGGCGGCGCCGGCGCGCGGACCCTTGTTCGGTCCGCGTCAGCATGACGAACATTTCTTCGGCGGTGCGGCATGCCAGCAGCTGCCTGCGGCCGTTTTCATCGAGAATCTGGCTGATGCTGGACATGAACTGGACGTGTGGAGCGGCGGTTATGACGGGCGACAGCGTCAGGATGATGATGCGCGCGGGCAATCCGTCAATCGAGTCGAATTCCACTCCTTCCTGTTTCAATCCGACGGCGCATACCAGGCGGTTTACGGCGGGGGTGCGTCCGTGCGGTATGGCGATGCCGTATTGCATGCCGGTGGACATGACCTGTTCGCGTTGGAACACAGCCTGGCGGGCGGCCGCCATGTCGGCGATCAATCCCTGCCGATTGAGCATGGCCAGGAGTTCTTCCGTAACATCCTGCTTGGTGTTGCCCTGCAAGCGGGGTTGCAGTGCGCCGGCATCGAGAAACCGCAGCATGGAGGAGTGCGGACTGAATTCGCGGACCGGGCTTTGGACGGTTTTGCCGATGGCGTCATGATCAATGGGCGCCCGCAATTCCCGGATGGTTTGTTCCAGCTCGGCCAAGACTTCATACATCGCCGTATTGACAAAGGGAATATCGGCGGGCGGGCAGTCGAAACTGATGCTGTCCGGGCCGGCGGTCATACTGATGACGGTGTGTCCCTTGCGGACCTGGTAAATCTGTTCGTCATGGCTGAGCGTGTGCACGAAAAAACCTTCCGCTTCAAAAATTTCCGTCAGGCGGTCCGCCAGCAATTTAACCGTGCGCGGCGAAGGAAAATGAAACACGGTCGGCTTGGCCGCGCCGTTTCCGCCGGCGTTCTGCCGGATGCCGGCGGCGGGATTATGAAACAGGCCGATCAGTATGGGCGGAGCTACCAGCGTGGTGGCCAGGGTCATCAGGACGCTGACGCCGAAGACTTCAGGATTCAACAGGCCGGCCGCCAGCCCGATGCCGGAGATGATCAGGGCGACTTCGCCGCGCGGCAGCATGCCGCAGCCGATGCGCAAGGCGCCGCGCAGGTTGAACCGGCAGGCCAGGGCCGGCAGCGCGCAGCCGACAATTTTAGCGGCGAAGGCGACCAGCGTATAGACTGCGCCGAAGACGAGGATGCTGCGCGAATTCAGCAGGCGCAGGTTGACCAGCATGCCCATGCCGGTGAAGAAAACCGGCACCAGCAGGGCGTAGATTGGTTCCAGTTTTTCGCGGATGACATGGGCGATATCGGCCTTGGAGAGCGACAGTCCCATCACGTAAGCGCCGACGATCATGGCCAGGCCGGCTTCTTCAAACAAGCCGGCCAGCAGCAGCGCCAGGCCCAGCGCCATGCTGGCGATGGCGGAGCGGTCGCGGAAGGTTTTCAGCAGAAAACTGATCTTGTGCGCCGCGAGCAGGCCGATCACCGTCGCGGCCAGCCAGATGCCGATGGCCTTGGCGGCGATCAGGCCGATATGCGGCCAATTGATGGCGCCGGCATGGTTCAGGCCGCTGATCACTCCCATCCCGATGGCCAGCAGGATGATCCCCAGCACGTCGTCAATGACCGCGCCGGCCAGGATGGTGACGCCTTCCGGAGAATCCAGTTTGCGTTGATCCGACAGCACCCGGGCGGTGATGCCCACGGAAGTGGCGGTGGAGATTATGCCCAGGAACAGGCAGGCGGGGCTCAGGAATCCCAGTTGCCGGCCGAAGAGCATGGGCGAGAAAAACACGCCGGTGAGGTTTCCGAGCAGGAAGGAAGCGGCGACGCCGCCGACGCCCACCAGGCTGCCGGCGATGGAATAGCGCAGGAACAATTTGATATCCGTTTCCAGCCCGGTCATGAAGAGCAGGATGATGGCGGCCAGGGAGCAGATGCCGTAGAGTTCCGGCGAAACCGGGAAACTGTCGTGCATGGGAAAAAGGCCATCCGGCAAAAGGCCGGGCAGAGGCAGGGCGCCGAGCAGGTAGGGGCCGATGATCAGCCCGGCGCAAAGTTCGCCCAGCACGCCCGGCAGTTTGAGTTTCTCAAAAAGCATGTTGCCGAGCTTGGCGGCGAACAGGATGGCGCCCAACTGCATGATCAGCATCATCATGCGGTGCGTCATGCCGCCGGCGGACGCGGGAGCGCCGGCGGACGGTTCGGCGCATGCCAGGCCGGCAACCAGACCCAAAGTTAAAAAAATGGCTGCCGCGCGCTTGCATCCGAATGGAATTTTCATGGTTTAATCCTGCCTTGCCGGCTGTTCGGTGTGAACCGGGCGGGGGAATTTCCATAAAACCAGGAAAATTGCAAGATAATTTTTTTATGGCCAAGCTGCGGAATTTTCGGCATAATTTCCCGAAAACAAAACTATTGGCGGTGAATCATGGAGTTTAAAATTTGCACTTACGGCAATCCGGTATTGCGCGCGCAGGCGCAGCCGATTGCGTTGCCGGACGCCGGGGTCGGCAACCTGTCGCAGGACATGCTGACGGCGATGGACGGCAAGCGCGGCGTGGGATTGGCGGCGCCGCAGGTGGGCGTCAGCCGGCAGATTTGCGTGATCCGTTTCGATCCCAAGCTGGACGTTGCCGCGCCGGACGGGCCGCGTCTGAATCCGGAGGCGGTTTTCCCGCTGATTTTAATCAATCCGGTCATTACCGCCAGAAGCGGCCGGCAGACGGACACGGAAGGTTGCCTGAGCGTTCCGGGCATCTGGGCGCCGGTAACGCGCGCCCAGCAGGTTGCGTTGGAATATGAAGGGCTGGACGGCGTCCGCCGCGTGTTGGAGGCCCGGGGGTTCCTGGCGCGGGTCATCCAGCACGAACTGGATCACCTGCAGGGCGTATTGTTTGTTGACCGGGTATCGCCCGTCCGGAAGGTCAGCCTGGCTGGAGAATTGAAACGCATGCGGCGCCGGGCGCAGGCGGAAAAGCTTGCGCGGGAGCAGGATTGAAACAATGCTGGCAAAGGTCGAAGGGAGGGGGCGTAAAAATGTTGATCAAGTCTGAAAAATTCAACGGACGGCAGGCCTGGCGTTTATCCAACGGGCAGATGGACCTGGTGACGCTGGCCGGCGGCGGCCATATTGCCGGGGTATTTCTCAAGGGCGGGCCGGATATCAATCCGTATTGGCAACCCGGATGGCGGACTATCGAACCGTGGCAATATCGTCCGGCCATGGCCGGCAAATACGGGGCCAGTTTGCTGGCCGGAATTGCCGGCCACAGCATCTGCCTGGGTGTTTTCGGCGGGCCATCGCCGGACGAAGAACGCGCGGGCGGCCCCGGTTGCCATGGCGAGGCGCCGATTGTCCGCTGGCGCGTCCTGGGGCGTCAATGTTCCGCGCGCCGCCTGGCTTTCACCTACGGGTGCGACTTGCCGGTGGCGCGGATGGCTTTGCGGCGGACGCTGACCATGCGCGCCGGGTCGTGCGTGGTCGGCGTGCGCGAAGTGGTGGAAAACCTGGCGCGTTGCGACACGCCTTTCACCATGTGCCAGCATGTGTCGTTCAGCGCTCCGTTTATTGAGCCGGGCGTTACGGTTTTCGACATGGCGGGCGGGCGGGCGCATACCTTCCCGGGCGCATTCGGCAAACCCCAGCGGTTAAAACCGGACACTGCCTTCACCTGGCCCGCCGGACCGGGGGTTAAAGGCCGGGTTGACTTGCGGACTATGGGCCGCGGGCGCAACAGCGATTTCTATGCCGTCCTGATGGACTCCCGCCGCGCGCAGGTATGGTTCAGCGCCATGAATCCCCGCCAGGGTTTGATGGTAGCCTATGCCTGGCGTCCGGAGGATTATCCCTGGACGGGAGTCTGGGAGGAAAACCGCGCCCGCGCGGCGGCGCCCTGGCTGGGACGCGAAGTGGCGCGCGGCATGGAATTTGCCAATGCGCCTTTCCCGCTGAGCCTGCGGGATGCGGTTAATCTGGGGAGATTCCAGGGACGGCCCGCATTCCGTTGGCTGCCGGCGCGCGGCCGCGCGGTTTTTGAGTATGCCATCCTGGCCCGGCGAGTTGCACCGGAGGTGCGCGGCGTGGCGGATGTCCAGACGGACGGCGCCGAGGCGGAAGTTAAATTCGCCTGACCGGCGGGGCGGGAAACCGTTGCGGGGGAGGGTAAGCTGAACGCCGGGGGGGGGTTGCGTTTTACTTGTGTTCGGGGCGGTTGAAAATCTTGTGGTAAGCCCAGTACTGCAGCAGCGCGAAAACGAGCATAACCACCGCCGCGGAATATTTTATTTCCGTCGGCAGCGTTGTTGACCAAGCGATGCCGCACACGATCAACCACAAGGCTGCGTTGGCGTCAATCGCCGTCAGTAAACCGCGTTTTTTCTTTAATTCCTGCAAGTTCACGAAAGTTTCCCTGGCAACCGCCGGGCATGAGCCGTTGTCGCGCTGCGCCCGGTTGACCGGGCGGCAATAGCCATGACTCGCAGGTTTGCCGTATAATTCTTCAAAACTACCATGCCGGCCAGGCGAATTCAAGATAAAATTGCAGCAGGACAATAATTAATTGCCCGCGGAGGCCGTGTTGAATGATGGAAAAGCACGGCCTTGTTATTATATTTGGATATCCAGGCGCGCGAACTCCGCCCGTAAATCTTCCAGGGTGCGGGTTTGCAGCAGGGCCAGCATATTGGCGCGCGGGATGTGGAAAGTTTTCGCGTATTGTGGAATCCAGCGCCGGAACAGGAGGGGCGCGATGCGGTCGCCGTGCAATTCCGACAGCCGGCGGAAATGGCCCCGCAAAAAATCCCGGCGCTCGCCGTCGTTGGGCGCGGGCGGCGGGGCGCCGCCTGACAGCGCGGCGGCGCAGGCGCGGATCAGCCAGGGATCATGCAGGGCGGCGCGGCCGATCATGACGCCGGCGCAGCCGGTTTCCGCGCGCATGGCGCGCGCGGCTTCCGGCGAGCAGATATCGCCGTTGGCGATGACGGGCAGCCGCGGCACGGCGGCGGCGACGCGGCGGATGGCGGCGCGGTCGGCCTGGCCGGCGTAGCCCTGGGCGCCGGTGCGGCCATGGATTGCCAGGGCCGCCAGTCCGGCCTCCGCCAGCGCCGGCGCCAGGCGCAGGGCGGTTTCATTGTCCGCATCCCACCCCAGGCGCAGCTTGGCGGTGACCGGCACGCGCACGGCGGCGGCGACGCGGTGCGCGATGGCCAGGGCGAGCGCGGGCGATTGCAGCAAGCCGGCGCCGGCGCCCCGCCGGGCGATTTTTCTTTTGGGGCAGCCCATGTTGATATCCAGCAGCACCGCACCGCGGTTGGCCACCAGCCATTGGGCCGCTTCGGCCATCAAGCCGGGGTCGGTGCCGTAAAGCTGCCAGGCCAGCGGCGCGTCATCCGGCGCATGCGCCAGCAAGGCCCGGCGTTTCCGTCCGCCGCCGCGCAGGATGCTGTGGGGTTCGACCATTTCGCTGAAAGCCAGGAATGGCTGCGGGGTGATGGCGCGCAGCGACTGGCGGAATGGACGGTCGGTATAGCCGGCCATGGGCGCCAGGACAACCGCCGTTTCCAGGCGCAGCGGTCCGATTTGCAAGGCTGGTTGGGATACGGGCATGGCGGGCAATTATAGGCGCCGCGCCGGGGATTGCAAGCCGGCGCCTTTCCGGGTTGGATGAAAGGCGCCATCCGGCGGCAAAGGACGGCGCGGGAGGGCGGTTGAAAGCCGGTTGCGGTGTTTTTAAAAAAAAATTAAAAACATGTTGACATGCATCTGATTTTTGCTAGTCTGCCAACTTTACTGCTTACAGGTAACTGCCAAGCGGCGGAAGCAATTACAGGCGGGAAGGGTTGGCCCTGCTTGGGATGTGGTAAAGCCCACGTAGCTCAGTTGGCAGAGCACATCCTTGGTAAGGATGAGGTCAACGGTTCAATCCCGTTCGTGGGCTCCATTTCAAGGTTGTAGCAACAGGCTGTAATAGTCAGGCAAATCGAAGGAGAGGCATCATGGCTAAGGAAAAATTTGAACGGACGAAACCGCATGTGAACGTAGGGACGATCGGCCACGTGGACCACGGCAAGACCACGCTGACGGCTGCGATTACCAAGGTGCAGTCCTTGAAAGGATTCAGCGAGTACGTTTCCTACGACCAGGTGGCCAAGGCTTCCGAGTCCCAGGGCCGCCGCGATCCGACCAAGATCCTGACCATCGCCACTTCCCACGTGGAATACGGCACGGCCAACCGGCATTATGCCCACGTGGACTGCCCGGGCCATGCCGATTACGTGAAAAACATGATCACCGGCGCCGCCCAGATGGATGGAGCCATCCTGGTGGTGAGCGCATCCGACGGGCCGATGCCGCAGACGCGCGAGCATATTCTGCTGGCCCGCCAGGTGGGCGTGCCCGCCATCGTGGTGTTCCTGAACAAGGTGGACACGGTGGACGATCCCGAGTTGCTGGACCTGGTGGAACTGGAAATCCGCGATTTGCTCAACAGCTACCAGTTCCCGGGCGATAAAATTCCGATCATCCGCGGCAGCGCCTTGAAGGCGGCCATGGTGGAATCCCCCGACGCCCCGGAAGCCAAATGCATCCAGGAGTTGATGGATGCGCTGGATTCCTACATCCAGGAGCCGGTGCGCGTGCTGGACCAGGCATTCCTGATGCCGATTGAAGACGTGTTCTCCATTGAAGGCCGCGGCACGGTGGTGACCGGGCGCGTTGAGCGCGGCCTGATCAAGGTCGGCGAGGAAGTGGAAATCGTCGGGTTGCGCGACACCCAGAAGACCGTGGTGACTGGCGTGGAAATGTTCCGCAAGCTGTTGGACCAGGGGCAGGCCGGCGACAATATCGGCTGTTTGCTGCGCAGCATCAAGAAAGAGGACGTGGAGCGCGGGCAGGTGCTGGCCAAGCCCGGCAGCATCACGCCGCACACGCATTTCAAGGGACAGTTGTACGTGCTGAGCAAGGAAGAAGGCGGCCGGCATACGGCATTTTTCAAAGGGTACCGGCCCCAGTTTTACTTCCGCACGACCGACGTCACCGGCGAAATCACGCTGCCGGAAGGCGTTGAAATGGTTATGCCCGGCGATAACATTGGAGTGGAAGTCAAGTTGATTGCGCCGATCGCCATGGAGAAGGGCGTCCGCTTCGCCATCCGCGAAGGCGGCCGCACCGTGGGCGCCGGCCAGGTGACGGAAGTCATCAAGTAAGTCCCTGCCGGACAGGCGTTGGGATGGATTTCAAACGGGGTGGTGAGCCATGGCGCGGGAATTGATCACGCTGGCGTGCACGGAATGCAAGCGCCGGAATTATATGTCAACCAAGGATAAGCGGCGGACGCCGGACCGGCTGGAGTTGAAGAAGTACTGCCGTTTTGACCGCAAACGGACTTTGCACCGCGAGACCCGTTAAGTTCGCAGGTGTTTTGAAGGCCAGTAGCTCAATTGGCAGAGTACCGGTCTCCAAAACCGGGTGTTGGGGGTTCAAGTCCCTCCTGGCCTGCCATTTGCAGTGTGATGCCGGGGCGGGGATGAGGTGAAATGAGCAAATTGCGCGATTTTATCATGCGGGTGGCTTCGTTTTTCAGCGATGTCGCGGCGGAATTGCGCAAGTCAACCTGGCCCACGCGGCCGGAATTGCTGGATTCGACCCTGGTGGTGATTTTATCCGTGATTGCTTTGGCGGTATTTGTCGGAATAAGCGACCTGGTGCTGATGAAGTTCCTGGAACTGATTTTGTGATTTGACGGCGGATGCTGGAGTAAATCATGGAAAAGCAGTGGTTTGTGGTGCATACGCTGACCGGCAAAGAGGCGCGCGTCAAGGAGAGCATGGAGCGCCGGACGGCCACCGAGGAGATGGGCGACCTGGTGGGGGAAATTTCCATTCCGTCGGAAAAAGTTTCCGAGGTGAAAAAAGGGCGTAAAACCACGGTCACGCGGATGTTTTATCCGGGCTACGTGCTGGCGCAGCTTGCGTTGTACAAGCCTGATGGCGGCCTGAACGAGCGCGCGTGGTATTTCGTGCGCGACACTCCCGGGGTCATCGGATTTGCCGGCGGCGAAAAGCCGGCGCCGTTGCGGCCCCAGGAAGTGGAAGCGATTCTGCACCAGATTGAAGACAAGCAGGAAAAGGTCAAGCCCAAGATTGATTTTGCCGTCGGTGAAACAGTCAAGATCAACGATGGTCCGTTTCTCAACTTCAGCGGCGTCATCGGCGAAGTGGATCCGGAACGCGGAAGATTGCGGGTTTCCGTGGCGATTTTCGGCCGCACGGCGCCGGTGGAACTGGAATATTGGCAGGTGGAACGGGTTTGAAATTCAAGATTTGAAATTTCAAATTTGAAATTTCAAATTCATGGTTCGAGGGAAGTTATGGCGAAAAAAGTGGCAGCAATGATCAAGTTGCAGATTCCGGCCGGCCAGGCGAATCCGGCGCCGCCGGTTGGCCCGGCGCTGGGGCAGCAGGGCGTGAATATCATGGCGTTTTGCAAGGAATTCAACGCCGCGACCCAGGGGCAGGCCGGCATGATCGTCCCGGTAGTGATCACCGTTTACAGCGATAAGTCCTTCACCTTTATAACCAAAAGCCCGCCCGCCGCCTCTCTCATCAAGCGCGCGGCGGGGCTGGCAAAGGGATCTGGCATGCCCAACCGCGACAAGGTGGGCAAATTGACGCGCGCCCAGATCGCGGAAATCGTCAAAACCAAACAGCAGGATTTGAACGCGCTGGACCCGGCGCGGGCAGCCCGCATGATTGAAGGCACGGCGCGCAGCATGGGCGTGGAGGTGGTGGATTAACATGGCTAAGCATGGCAAACGCTATCGCGGTAACGCCGACAAGGTCGCGGCGGGCAAGGTTTACACCCTGGAAGAAGCGGTGGATTTCATCCAGGCCAATCCCGGAGCCAAGTTTGATGAAACCCTGGAACTGGCGTTTCGCCTGGGGATTGATTTCAAGAAGTCGGAACAAATGGTGCGCGGCACGGTGACCCTGCCGCACGGCACCGGCAAGAAAGTGCGCGTGCTGGTTTTTGCCAACGGTCCGGCGGCTGATGCGGCCCGGGCCGCCGGCGCGGATGCCGTGGGTTTTGAGGACATGGTCGCCAAGATCCAGGGCGGTTGGGTGGATTTTGATGTGGCGATTGCCACGGTGGACGCCATGAAGGAAGTGCGCAAGCTGGGCAAATTCCTCGGCCCGCGCGGATTGATGCCCAATCCCAAGACCGGCACGGTGACCAACGACGTGGCGGCTGCGGTCAAGCAGTTCAAGGCCGGGCGCCTGGAATTCCGCATGGACCGGCACGGCAACCTGATGGTGCCGTTCGGCAAGCGCTCGTTTGAGAAGGCGCATCTGGTGGAAAACGCCAACTCGCTGATGGAAGCCGTGCAGGCGGCGCGCCCGCCCACGGCCAAGGGTGTGTTTATCAAGCGCTGCGTGGTCAGCTCCACCATGGGTGTGGGGCTGCCGGTACAGGTGCGGGAAGCCGTGGTTGCATAAAGGTTGCCGAGATATGAGGATTGAGAAACAAGCTATTGTAGACGAAATACGCGGGCGCCTGGAAAAATCGCCGTATGTCATTGTCGCCGATTACACCGGGATGCAGGTGGCGCAGTTCGGGAATTTGCGGCGCCAGCTCGCCCAGCATGGCGCGGGCATGATGGTGGTGAAAAACACGCTGTTCCGGCGCGCGTCCAGCGGGCTGCCGCTGGCGCCGGCGGCGGAAAACCTGACCGGCCCGGTGGCGGTGGTGGCGGGCGGCGACGGCATGGAATGCGCGCGGGAATTGAAAAAATTCAGCCAGGCCAACCAGAAACCGGCCGTGCGTTGCGGGTTTTTCGAGGGCCGGCTTTTTTCCGCGGATGAATTTGAAGCTTTGGTCAACCTGCCGCCGCGGCAGGTTCTTTACGGCATGCTGGCCGGCACGCTGGCCGCGCCGATGTCGCGTTTGGCAGGGGCCATGCGGCAGAAGGTGGCCAGTATTTTGTATGTCCTGAAGGCGGTGCAGGAGAAAAAGAATCAACCGCAGTAACGCGCGAAAACGTGCGGGTATAGCATAGGAGAACGTATCATGTCGGATGCAGCAACAGCAAATGCCCCGGCCGCAGAGACCGAGGTTAAAGTCGAAGGCAAAATGGCTGAATTCATCAGCTGGATCGAGGGTATCAGCGTATTGGAACTCTCGCAGCTGGTAAAAGCTCTGGAAGACCGCCTGGGTGTCACCGCGGCGGCGCCGATGGCCATGGCGGCCGCACCGGCGGCCGGCGGAGCCGGCGGCGGAGCGGCTGCGGCCGAGCAGACGGAATTTACCGTGGTGCTGGCCAGCGCCGGCGCGCAGAAAATCCAGGTGATCAAGGAAGTCCGGGCCATTACCGGGCTGGGCTTGAAAGAATCCAAGGACTTGGTGGAAGGCGCTCCCAAGCCGGTCAAGGAGGGGGTTTCCAAGGACGAAGCCGCCAAGCTGAAAGAAAAGCTGGAGGCCGCCGGCGCCAAGGTGGAAATCAAGTAATTCGCGCCCTGTTTTGCCGGGCGCAGCGCTCCGACGCTGCCATAACCAAAACATTGCCATCCGGTTCCGCCGGCGCCCGGTTCTGGGCGTCGGCGGGCCGGGTGGGTGGTGTTTTGGTTTTTTGCGCTGTTATCGCCGGCGGAGCCGTCCGTCCGCGCTCCGGGTCCGCAGGGAAAGTATGGCGGCCGGCGCGGACGATGAAACAGGATGAAAACAGGCAGGCTGGCGGACGCCGGCCTGTCGCGGGGGGTGTGCTTAGATATTCGCGGAATTCCCATCTTACGGAGAATGAGCGCAATGGCTGACAGAATTAAATTCGGCAAACTGCATGACATTATCGAGCCGCCCGATTTGATCGAGCTGCAAACCCAGTCCTACAAGACCATGCTGCAGGCGGATGTGCCGCCGGCGCGGCGGAAGAACATTGGCTTGCAGGGGGTTTTCCGGGAGCTGTTTCCCATTACCAGCTACGATGAGCGTTTCATCCTGGATTTCGTGCAGTATGAACTGGCGCCGCCGAAGAAAAACCCTTATGAATGCCTGCGCGACGGCGAAACCTACGCCGCCCCGCTGTATGTTACTTTCCGGCTGAAAAACGTCGAGGAAGTCTGCGAGGAAGTGGTGTACATGGGCGAGATTCCCATGATTACCGCCAACGGCAGTTTTGTCATCAACGGCGCCTACCGCGTGGTCGTCAGCCAGCTGCATCGTTCGCCGGGCATTTGTTACGAGCAGGCCACCCATTCCAACGGCTCCACGATTTATTCCTTCCGCCTGATTCCCGATCACGGTTCGTGGGTGGAAGTGCAATTTGACGCCAATAACCTGATCAATATATATCTCGACCGGCAGCACCGGCGCCGCAAATTCCTGGCGGTGACTTTCCTGAGGGCCATCGGTTACGGCGCCGACGAGCAATTGCTGGATTTGTATTACCGCGGCGTCAAGCTCGATGTCGGCGGGACCTACACCGACGATCAGCTGGCGTTCAAGGTTCTGAAGGAAGACGTGATTGACGTTGATTCCCAGGTGGTTCTTGGCCGGCGGTACGAGCCTGTTACCCGCACGCTGCTGGGCCAGATGAAAGCCGCGCGCTTCTCCGCGGTGGAAGCGGTGGACGTGTCCTGGGACGAAGGCGTTTTCCTGCGCAACCTGCAGAAAGACCCCACGCATTCCGAAGAGGAAGCCCTGAAGGACATTTTCAAGCGCCTGCGCCCGGGCGATCCGCCCACGGTCAACAATGCCCGGCAAATGCTGAAAAACCTTTTCTTCGATTCGCGGCGTTTCGACCTGGGGCGTGTCGGCCGCTACAAAATCAACCAGAAACTGGGCCTGAAAGCCGGCAAGGACCTGCGCGCGCTGGACCTGGAAGACATGGTGGAAGCGTTGCGCTACCTGATTCAGCTGCAGCGCGGCAAGGGCGCGGTGGACGATATTGACCACCTTGGCAGCCGGCGTTTGCGCACGGTGGGCGAACTGGTGGAAAACCAATGCCGCCTGGCGCTTTCCCGCACGCAGAAGACCCTGCGGGAACGCATGGTTTTCCTGGATACCACCGTGGAGAAAATCACGCCCCAGCGCCTGATCAATCCCAAGTCGCTTTCGGCTTCGGTGCAGGACTTCTTCGCCCGCAGCCAGTTGAGCCAGTTCATGGATCAAACCAACCCGCTGTCCGAGATGACCCACAAGCGGCGCTTGAGCGCGCTGGGGCCGGGCGGGTTGAGCCGGGAGCGCGCCGGATTTGAAGTGCGCGACGTGCACAACAGCCACTATGGACGCATCTGTCCGATTGAGACGCCGGAAGGACCGAACATCGGGTTGATTTCCTCCCTGGGCACCTACGCGCGGGTGAACGAATTCGGCTTCCTGGAAACGCCTTACCGCAAGGTTGTCAACGGCCGTGTGACCAGCGAAATCGAATACCTTTCGGCCGACCGCGAAGAGAATTACGTGATTGCCCAGGCCAACACCCCGATGGATTCCAGCGGGCGGATCACCAGTGAAACGGCGTTCGTGCGCCATCGCGGGGACTTCCTGGAAAAAACCCGCGATACCGTGCAATACATGGACGCTTCGCCCAAGCAGGTGGTCAGCGTGGCGGCCGGCCTGATTCCATTCCTGGAACACAACGATGCCAACCGCGCCCTGATGGGCGCCAACATGATGCGGCAGGCCGTGCCGCTGCTGCGGGTGGAGCGTCCCTTCGTGGCGACGGGGCTGGAACGGCGCGTGGCCATGGATTCGGGCAACGTGGTGGTTGCCACAGCCCCCGGGCGCGTCGCTTACGTTTCCGCCCAGCGCGTGGTGGTGACCCCCGACGGCAAACTTCCCCGCAAGGGGGCCGCGGAATGGAAACAGGCCCAGGAATACGATCTGTGCAAATTCATGCGCACCAACGCCGGCACCTGCATGAACCAGAAGCCGGTGGTGGCCGTGGGCCAGAAGGTGGTCCGCGGAGGGGTGTTGGCCGACGGCGCCAGCACCTTCGGCGGCGAACTGGCGCTGGGCCGCAACGTGCTGGTGGCCTTCATGCCCTGGGGCGGTTATAATTTTGAAGACGCCATCCTGATCAGCGAACGCGTGGTGCAGGAGGACATGTTCACCTCCATGCATATCGAAAAATTCGAGGCCAGCGCGCGCGACACCAAGCTGGGCCCGGAGGAAATCACCCGCGACATCCCCAACGTGGGCGAGGAGGCGTTGCGCAACCTGGGCAGCGACGGCGTGATCCGCATCGGCGCCTGCGTGCAGCCCGGCGACATCCTGGTGGGCAAGGTGACGCCCAAGAGCGAAACCGAGCTGGCCCCGGAAGAGCGGCTGTTGCGGGCGATTTTCGGCGAAAAAGCCGCCGATGTCCGCGATACTTCGCTGACCGTGCCCAGCGGCACCTACGGCATCGTGATGGACGTCAACGTCTCATCCCAGAAAGCCGTGACCCGCGAAAAACTTTCCGCCAAGGAAAGGCGGATGCAGCTCAAGCAGATTGAAGACGAATACAAGGACAAGAAGCAGAGCCTGACGGATGTCCTGACGGAGGCTTTGAGCAACGTTTTGCTGGGCGAAAAGATTCCGCTGGATGTGGTGAATGCCGAAACCGGCGAGATCATCATTCCCGCCAACCGCAAAATCACCAAGACGCTGCTGCGCAAGATGGCGCTGGTCAGCGAGCACGTGGAAATTGATCCCAGCCCCATCCAGGTGAAGATTCACGGCATCATCAACGAGTACAAGAACAAGTTCTCCGAAATCGAGCTCGAACGGGAAAACGCCCTCGACCGCATTTCCAGCGGCGACGAGCCGGATGACGGCGTGATCAAGCAGGTCAAGGTGTATATTGCCAGCAAGAAACGCCTGGAAGTCGGCGACAAGATGGCCGGCCGCCACGGCAACAAGGGCGTGGTCGCGCGGATCGTCAAGCAGGAGGACATGCCTTTTCTGCCGGACGGGACCCCGGTGGATATCGTGCTCAATCCCCTGGGCGTGCCTTCGCGCATGAACGTCGGCCAGTTGCTGGAAACCCAGCTGGGATGGGTGTGCGAAAAGAAAAACCTTTACGTCGAAACACCGATTTTCGACGGGGTTTCGGAAAAGCGCATCTGCGACATGATGGGCGAGTCCGGACTCCCCGAAAGCGGCAAGACAGTGCTGTACGACGGCCGCACCGGCGATCCCTTCGAACACAAGGTGACCGTGGGCGTAATTTACATGATGAAACTGCACCACCTGGTCAGCGACAAGATTCACGCCCGCGCCGTCGGACCCTATTCGCTTGTTACCCAGCAGCCGCTGGGCGGCAAGGCGCAGTACGGCGGACAGCGTTTCGGCGAAATGGAGGTGTGGGCGCTGGAGGCCTACTCGGCCGCCTACGCCCTGCAGGAAATGCTGACAGTCAAAAGCGACGATGTCGCCGGAAGGACGCGCATTTACGAGTCCATCGTCAAGGGCGAAAACGTGATTGAGCCGGGCATGCCGGAATCTTTCAACGTATTGATCAACGAACTGAAAGGGCTGGCGCTGGATGTGCGCCTGAACCGCGCCAAGGAAGCCGCGGTGTAAGCTCCGGCGGGCTGCAAGCTCCGCCGGCGGCCGCCGGCGGATGAGTTTTTATTATACAACAAGCAAGATCGCGGGGTGTACGGTGGATATACTAAACGCCAAAACGGTTCCCGATATGAGCAAGCCGGCGGACTTCGATTTCGTCGGCATCGGCCTGGCGGCGCCGGAAACAATCCGTTCCTGGAGTTATGGCGAAGTCAAGAATCCGGAAACCATTAATTACCGCACTTACAAGCCGGAACGCGGCGGATTGTTCTGCGAGAAGATTTTCGGTCCGCAGAAGGATTGGGAATGCAGCTGCGGCAAGTACAAGCGCATCAAGCATAAAGGCGTGGTCTGCGACCGTTGCGGCGTGGAAGTGACCATGGCGCGCGTCCGGCGTGAACGCATGGGGCATATCGAGCTGGCCGTGCCGGTATCGCATATCTGGTTTTTCAAGTGCACCCCCAGCCGCATCGGGCTCCTGCTGAATTTGACCGCCCGCGAGCTTGAGCGGATCGTGTACTACGAGGATTACATCGTGGTGGAGCCGCGCAACACCACGCTCAAGACGGGCCAGGTGTTGCGCGAGGACGAATACCGCGAAGCGCAGGAGCAGTTCAACGAGGAATTCACTGCCAAGACCGGCGCGGAGGCAATCCGCGACCTGCTCCAGCAGATTGACCTGGCGGAGATGATGAACCGCCTGGAAGAGGAAATGCAGAACACCCGCAGCAAGCAGACCCGCAAGAAACTCGCCAAGCGCATGAGCCTGGTGGAAAACATGCGGCTGAACAACCTGCGCCCGGAATGGATGATCCTGAGCGTCGTGCCGGTGATTCCGCCGGATTTGCGGCCCCTGGTCCCCCTGGAAGGCGGGCGCTTCGCCACCTCGGATTTGAACGATTTGTACCGGCGCGTGATCAACCGCAACAACCGGCTGAAAAACCTGCTGATGCTGAAGACCCCGGATGTCATCATCCGCAACGAAAAACGCATGTTGCAGGAAGCCGTGGACGCCCTGCTGGACAACGGACGCCATGGCCGGCCGGTGGTCGGCTCGGGCAACCGCCCCCTGAAATCGCTCAGCGACATGCTGAAGGGCAAGCAGGGGCGTTTCCGGCAGAACCTGCTGGGCAAACGCGTGGATTATTCCGGCCGCTCCGTGATCGTGGTCGGCCCGGAACTGGCCCTGCACCAGTGCGGTCTGCCCAAGAAAATGGCGATGGTGCTCTTCGAGCCCTTCATCATCCGCAAGCTCAAGCAGAAAGGCGTGGTGCACACCGTGCGCGGCGCCAAGAAAATGATCGAGAGCCAGGTGGACGCCGTCTGGGACGCCCTGGACGAAGTGATCAAGGGCAAGACGGTCATGCTGAACCGCGCCCCCACGCTCCACCGTCTCAGCATCCAGTCCTTCGAGCCGGTGCTGATCGAGGGCGACGCCATCCAGCTGCATCCGCTGGTCTGCACGGCCTTCAACGCGGACTTCGACGGCGACCAGATGGCGGTGCACGTGCCGCTGTCCATCGAGGCGCAGTTGGAATCGCGGATGCTGATGCTTTCGACCAACAACCTGTTTTCGCCTTCCAACGGCAAGCCGATCATGACGCCCAGCCAGGACATTGCCCTGGGAATTTATTACCTGACCATGGGCGATTCCCTGGCGGGGATGGACCCGAAGCAGACGGACCGGCACCTGCCGATGTTTGCCGACGCGGAAGAGGTCCAGTTCGCTTATGACAGCGGCCGCGTGCGCGCGCATACTCCCATCCGGTTCCGCAATCCCGATTACCTCAGCCAGACCGTTTACGGCAAGAGCGACCAGCGGACGCTTTTGACGACGGTGGGGCGCGTGTTTTTCAACGGGATTTTCCCGCGCCAGGTGGGCTTCATCAACGAAACCGTCACCAAGAAGCTGGCCGGCACCATCATCTGGAAATGCTTCCACGCCGCCGGACAGGATGAAACGATCCGCGTGGTGGACAAGCTGAAAACGCTCGGCTTCAAATACGCCACCCTGACAGGCATTTCCATCGCGCTGGTGGACATGATCACCCCGACGGAAAAGAACCAGATCATCCGCGAGGCCCGCGACCTGATTGCCGAGGTGGACCAGCAATACCGGCGGGGCATCATTACCGACGGCGAGCGCTATAACAAGGTGATTGACATCTGGACCCGCGCCACGGATGAAACCACCCACACCATGTTCGAGGCCATCCGTAAAAACGGCGGCGTTCCCGAGCCCAATCCGCTGTACATGATGGTGGATTCCGGCGCGCGCGGCAGCCGCCAGCAAATCCGCCAATTAGCCGGCATGCGCGGTTTGATGGCCAAGCCTTCCGGGGAAATCATCGAGCAGCCGATTCTTTCCAATTTCCGCGAGGGGTTGAGCGTCCTGGAATATTTCATCAGTACGCACGGCGCCCGGAAGGGCCTGGCGGACACGGCGTTGAAAACCGCCGACGCCGGCTACCTGACCCGCAAGCTGGTGGATGTGGCGCAGGACGTGATCATCACGGAACATGATTGCAACACGCTGAACGGCATCCGCGTGGGGGCCATCGCCAGCGGCGTGGAAGTTTCGCTCAGTTCCCGCATTATCGGCCGCACCGCGCTCGACGATATCCGCCATCCGACGACCGGGGAATTGCTGGTGGGCGCCGGCCAGGACATCAGCGAAGCGGACGCCGAGTTGATTGAACGCAGCGGGATCGAGCAGGTCCGCATACGCAGCGTGTTGACCTGCGAATCGCGGCGCGGCGTTTGCGCCAAGTGCTACGGGCGCGACCTGACCACCGACCGGCCGGTTGAGCTGGGCACCGCCGTGGGGATCATCGGCGCCCAGTCCATCGGCGAACCCGGCACCCAGTTGACGATGCGCACGTTCCACATCGGCGGCGCGGCCAGTTCCCGCGCCATCCAGCCGCACATCGCCGCCAAGAATGCCGGCACGGTGCATTACCAGGATGTGCGCATGGTCAAGAACGCCCAGGGACAGTTCGTGGTCCTGAACAAAAACGGCGTGGCCCGGATTCTCGGCAAGGACGGCCAGGAGTTGGAGCATCACAAGCTGGTGGTGGGTTCGTTGCTTTCCGTGAACGACGGCGCAGCGGTGGCCAAGGGCCAGATTTTCGTCCGCTGGGAGCCGCATAGCGTGCCGATCATCACCGAATTCGACGGCGTGGTGTCCTTCCGCGATTTCGTGGAAAACGTTTCCATGAAGGTTGACATTGATCCGATCACCGGTTTCAAGGAACTGGTCGTGCTGGATTACCGCGAAGACATTCACCCGCAGATCATCATCAAAAATCCTGAAAACAATGCGGTCCTCGCCAACTACAGCATCCCGGCCGGCGCCCATGTCGTGGTCCTCAAGGGCAGTTCGGTCACCGCCGGCGCGGTGCTGGCCAAGACTCCCCGCAAGGAGGCCAAGACCCGCGATATCACCGGTGGTTTGCCGCGCGTGGCGGAATTGTTCGAAGCCCGCCGCCCCAAGGATGCGGCGGAAATTTCCAAGATCGCCGGCATAGTGGATTTCGGCGGCATCCAGCGCGGCACACGCCGCCTGATCGTGCGGGACGTCGCCACCAACGCCGAGGAAGAACACAACATTCCCATCGGCAAGCACATCATCGTTTTCAAGGGCGATTACGTCGAAAAAGGCGAGCCGCTGACCGAAGGGCCGATCGTGCCGCAGGAAATCCTGGAAGTCTGCGGACCCCAGGAACTGCAGGCTTACCTGGTAAACGAAGTCCAGGAAGTTTACCGTCTGCAGGGCGTGGAAATAAACGACAAGCACATTGAAATCATCGTCCGCCAGATGCTGCGCAAGGTTCGCATTACCGACGTCGGGGAAACGGAGTTTCTCTGGAATGAGCTGGTGGACAAGAACCGCTTCCAGGAAGTCAACCAGAAAGCCATGGCCGAAGGCAAGCGTCCGGCCGAGGCCACGCCGGCGCTGCTGGGGGTGACCAAGGCTTCGATTGAAACCGAAAGCTTCATTTCCGCCGCTTCGTTCCAGGACACCACCCGCGTGCTGACCGAGGCTGCCACGCAGGGCAAGCACGACCATCTTTACGGATTCAAGGAAAACGTGATCATGGGGCACCTGATCCCGGCCGGCGTGGGTTTCCCCGCCAACAAGCACATCAAGCTGGTGCCCCTGGCGGAGCCCATTCCCGCCGAAGCGGCGCCGGAATCCTCCGAAAAAGAGAACGAACTGAAGAAACTTTTGACTTAAACTGCAATTTTAATTTGCCATCGCCAGAATGTTTTGTTATGTTTGCGGTTTTCCGGGAGAAACAAAATGCCGACAATTAATCAGCTGGTGCGCCGTGGCCGGCGCAAAATGAGCCAACGCAGCAAATCGCCGGCGCTGACCAATTGCCCCCAGCGCCGCGGGGTCTGTCTGGCCGTGCGCGTGGTGACGCCGAAAAAACCGAATTCGGCCCTGCGCAAAGTCGCGCGCGTGCGCCTGACCAACGGGTACGAGGTCACCGCTTACATTCCCGGGGAAGGCCACAACCTGCAGGAACACAGCATCGTGCTGGTGCGCGGCGGAAGGGTGAAGGATCTGTCGGGCGTTCGATATCACATCGTCCGCGGCACGCTGGATTGCGTGGGCGTCGAGGGGCGCAAACGCGGACGTTCCAAGTACGGGGCCAAGAAGGCCAAGGCGAAAACTTAATCATCACACCGCGGACGGGAGATTATGGCGAGGAGACATAGAGCGGAAAAGCGGGCGGTCATGCCGGACTTGCGGTTCAACAACCACCTGGTCGGGCGCTTGATCAGCATTGTCATGCAGGCAGGCAAGAAAACCACGGCGGAGAACGTGGTTTACGGCATGTTGGATTTCATCGGCAAGCAGCAGGAGGAAGAGTCCCTGGAAGTCATGATGCGGGCCATCGAAAACATCAAGCCCAAGATCGAGGTCAAATCGCGCCGCGTCGGCGGCGCCACCTACCAAGTCCCCGTTGAAATCAGCCCGGACCGCCAGCTCGCGCTGGCGTTGCGCTGGCTGATTCAGTATGCCCACGCGCGCAAGGGCGTGCCGATGTGGAAGGCCATGGGCCTGGAACTGCTGGATGCCTTCAAGAACCAGGGGAATGCCGTCAAGAAGCGCGATGACACGCATAAGATGGCCCAGGCCAACAAGGCCTTTGCGCATTATAAGTGGTAAAACAACATGGTGACGGTTTTGAAAGAGAAAAGGCCAGAAACGGGCATTGCCGGCGCCGGCGCGCTTCCGCGCGAGGCGCCCGACCGCGCGCGCCCGCTGGCCAAGGTCCGCAATATCGGCATCATGGCCCACATTGACGCCGGTAAAACCACCGTCACCGAGCGCATTCTTTTTTACACCGGCCGCCTCCACCGCATGGGCGAAGTGCACGATGGCACCGCCAAGATGGACTGGATGGTCCAGGAGCAGGAGCGGGGAATCACCATTACCAGCGCCGCCACAACCTGTTTCTGGCGGGATTGCATGGTGAACATTGTAGATACCCCGGGCCACGTGGATTTTACCGCGGAAGTGGAACGCAGCATGCGCGTGCTGGACGGCGCCGTGGCGGTGTTCTGCGCCGTCGGCGGAGTCCAGCCGCAGTCCGAAACCGTCTGGCGGCAGGCCGACAAATACGGCGTGCCGCGCCTGGCGTTTGTCAACAAAATGGACCGCACCGGAGCGGATTTCGGCCGCGTGGTGGAAGATATCCGCCGGCGTCTGGCGCCGCAAGCGGTGGCGGTGCAATTGCCGTGGGGGGGCGAAGATGCTTTCCGCGGCGTTGTTGATTTGCTGGAAATGCGCGCGGTGGCATTCGACGAAACCGACCAGGGCGCCCATCCCCGGGTGTGCCCGCTGCCGCCGGAATTGGCCGTGGCCGCGGAACGAGCGCGCGCCGAACTCGTCGAGCGGTTGGCGGAAGCGGACGAGGCGGTCCTGGCGGCCTTTGTCGAAAGCCCGGACGTCCCGGCGGACGCGTTGCGCGCCGGCCTGCGCCGCGCGGTTGTGGCGCAGCGGCTGGTGCCGGTGTTGTGCGGGGCGGCCCTGCGCAACAAGGGTATTCAACTGCTTTTGGATGCCGTAACGGATTACCTGCCCGCCCCGTCGGACCTGCCGCCGGTTCAGGGACACCATCCCAAGACCGGCGCCGCATTGACGCGGCCCACCGGCGATTTCGAGCCGTTGACGGCCCTGGCCTTCAAAGTGATGCACAATCACTTCATGGGCAAGTTGATTTTTGTCCGCCTTTACGCCGGGATGCTGAAAAAGGGGCAGAACGTTTTCAATTCCCGCACGGGCCGGCGCGAGCGCCTCCTGCGCATTTTCCGGATGCATGCCGACGAATACCAGGAAATCGAAAGCTTGTACGCGGGCGAAATCGGCGCGGTGGTGGGGTTGAAGGAAACCGCCACCGGCGACACGCTCTGCCTGGAAAACAAGCCGGCGGCCCTGGAGAGCATACATTTTCCCGAGCCGGTGATGGCCATGGCGATTGAGCCGCGCACCCAGGGCGGCCGCGACGAACTGGTGCGCGCGCTGCAGCTGATGAGCGAAGAGGATCCGACCTTCCGGGTGACGACCTCGGCGGACACCGGGCAATTGCTGATCAACGGCATGGGCGAATTGCATCTCAGCATCATCAAGGACCGCCTCCTGCGCGAGTTCAAGGTGCCGTCCAACACCGGCGAACCGGTGGTGGCCTACCGCGAAACCGTCACCGCCGCCGGCGTCGGCGAATTTGTTTTCGACCGGGAAATCGGCGGCAAGCGGCAGTTTGCCAGCCTGTCGCTGCAGGTAACGCCGCGTCCGCGCAAGGCGGGGGTGGCTTTCGAGTGCGGCTTGCCGCCTGAAAAACTGCCGCCCTTGTTCCGCAAAAGCGCTGCGGAAGGGGTGCAGGACGGCATACTGACCGGCATCGTGGGCCATTTCGCCATGATTGACGTTCAAGTGACCGTGCTGGATGCGGGTTTTGACGCGCACGATTCGACGGAAGTGGCCTTCCGCACGGCGGCGGTCATGGCTTTCCGTGAGGCGGCGCGCGCGGGCCGGCCGGCGTTGCTGGAGCCGGTCATGGCGCTGGAAATCATCACGCCGTCCGAGCATTTGGGCGACGTGCTGGCGGATTTGAACGCGCGGCGCGGCAAAGTGCGCGAAATGGCCGCCCGCGGAGATTTGCAGTTCATTCGGGCGGATGTGCCGCTGGCCGAACTGTTCGGCTATGCCACCACCATCCGTTCGCTGACCCGCGGCCGGGCCAGTTACACGATGGAGCCGGTCTTGTTCGAAATTGTTCCGGAAGCGATTCAGAAAAAAATATTAAATCGGTGACTCAGGCATGGAAGAACAACGCATACGCATCAGGTTAAAATCTTATGATTTTCGCGCCCTGGATCAATCCGCGGGCGAGATCGTTGATACCGCTAAACGCACCGGCGCCCGGGTGGCCGGGCCGACCCCGCTCCCGACGCGTGTGGAACGCTATTGCGTCAATCGCGCGCCGCATGGCGACAAGAAGTCCATGGAACAATTTGAAATCCGCACGCACAAACGCCTGCTGGATATAATCGGGCCGACGGCCAAGACCGTGGATGAACTCAAGAAGCTGAATTTGCCGGCGGGAGTGGACATTTCAATCAGGATTTGAGCGGGAAGTTTTATGCAAGGCTTAATTGGCAGAAAAATAGGAATGGCCCGCGTTTTCAACGAACAGGGCGAACAGGTGCCGGTGACGGTACTGGAGTGCGGTCCCTGCGTGGTGCTGCAGCGCAAGCGCGCCGACGGGGCCGATGGGTACGACGCTGTGCAGCTTGGCTTCGGCGACGCGGCGGAGCGCCGGCTGGCGCGGCCGGCCGCCGGGATTTTCCGGAAAAACAACCTGCCCTTCAAGCGTCATTGCCGCGAATTCGGGTTGGATGAGGGAGAAGATTTCAAGCCCGGCGACGTGGTGAACGCGGAAATTTTCACCAAGACCACCCACGTGGATATCACGGGCATGACCAAGGGCAAGGGTTTTCAGGGCGTTATGCGGCGGCACGGCATGGCCGGCGGCGTCATGACGCACGGCGGACATTCGAAGCGCCGCATCGGCTCGATCGGCTGCCGCGAATTGCCCGGGCGGGTTCACAAGGGCAAGCGCATGCCCGGCCACATGGGCCATCTGCGGGTTACCCAGCAGAATTTAAGGGTGGTGCAGGTCCGGCCGTCGGACAACATGCTGCTGGTCCAGGGCGCGGTCCCGGGGCATGCCGGGGCCGTGGTGGTCATCAAACGGGCGTTGAAAAAGGGTGGCAAGGAATGAGTACGATAGCGGTGATCAACAAGCGCGGTGAAAATTGCGGCAGTTTCGACATACCGGACGAACTGCTGGTTAAAGATCGCGGCGCCCAGGCCGTGCAGGATGCCGTGGTGGCCTTCCGGGCCGGGCAGCGGGCCGGCAGCGCCAGCACGCGCGGCAAGGGCGCGGTGGCCGGCAGCAACAAGAAACCCTGGAAACAAAAAGGCTTGGGCCGGGCGCGGGCGGGTTATCGCCGGTCGCCTCTTTGGCGCGGCGGCGGCGTGGTCTTCGGCCCGCATCCGCGCAGTTACGCCAAGTCCATCAACCGCAAGACCCTGCAACTGGCTTTCCGCCGGGCCTTCAGCGAAAAACTGGCGGCGGGGGCGGTGCGGGTGATTGAAAATTTTGATTTGCCGGACGCCAAGACCAGGAGTATGGCGCAATTGCTCAAGGATTTGTCGGTGACCGGCAAGGTGCTGATTGTGGCGGCGGAACTCCCGCCGGCCCTGGCACGCGCGGCGCGTAATTTGCCGCAGTTGGAACTGGCCCGCGCGCGGGATTTGAACGTCTACCAGTTGCTGGAATACCCGGCGTTGCTGGCGGAGCGCGCGGCCCTGGAAACGATCATGCAAAGACTGCAGGGTAAAAAGGCGGTGGCGGAAGGATGAAAACGGCATATTCCATAATACGCAAGTTGGTGCTGACCGAGAAGAACAGCCGGGCCATGGAGCAGGACAACCGCTATTGCTTCCAGGTGGATCCCTCGGCCAACAAGCTGGAAATCAAGCAGGCCGTGGAGCAAATTTTCAAGGTGCGGGTTGTGCGGGTAAACACCATGAACCGCCAGGGCAAGCTGCGGCGCGAACGCTCGATGAAGTTCGGCCGGACTTCCGCCGCCAAAAGGGCCATGGTCACGCTCAAGCCCGGCGACAAGATCGAGGTAGTTTAAGGAGAGGCCATGCCAGTAAAAACATATAACCCCACCACTCCCAGCCGACGCTTTGCCGCCGCTCCAACTTTCGAGGAAGTGACGCGCCGGCGTCCTGAACGGCGCTTGTTGCGCGCGCAGTCCAAAACCGGCGGTCGCAATTCCGCCGGCCGCATAACCACCCGCCACCGTGGCGGCGGGGTCCGCCGCAAATACCGCGTGATTGATTTCCGGCGCGGCAAGTTGAATCTGCCGGCGCGGGTGGCCGCCATTGAATACGATCCCAACCGTTCCGCGCGCATCGCGCTGCTGCATTACCGCGACGGCGAAAAACGCTATATCCTGGCGCCGGACGGACTCAAGGTCGGCGCGACCGTCATGTCCGGCGCGGCCGCCGAGCCGCAGGTCGGCAACATGCTGCCGCTGGGGCGCATTCCCATGGGCACGGAGTTGCACAACATCGAAACGCAGCCCGGCCGCGGCGGCCAGTTGGTGCGCAGCGCCGGCCTGGCGGCGGTTTTGATGTCCCGCGAGGGCGATTACGCCAACGTGCGTCTGCCGTCGGGCGAGGTGCGCTTGCTGCATGTGAATTGCGCGGCCGCCATCGGGCATGTCAGCAACGGCGATCATGAAAACGTGTTGTACGGCAAGGCCGGCTGCAAGCGCTGGCGCGGCATCCGGCCGACGGTGCGCGGCCGCGCCATGAATCCGATCGACCATCCGCTCGGCGGCGGCGAAGGCCGCTCCACCGGCGGACACCCGCGTTCGCCGTGGGGCCAGTATGCCAAGGGTTTGAAGACACGCGTCCGGCGCAGCCGGTCCAACCGATTCATTGTTGCACGGAGAAAATAAGCCATGTCACGTTCGCTGAAAAAGGGGCCGTTTGTGGATGCCAGCCTGCTGAAAAAGGTTGAGCATTTGAACCGCTCGGGTGAAAAGCGCCCGATCAAAACCTGGTCGCGCCGTTCGATGGTGCTGCCGGAATTCGTGGGCCATACCTTTGCGGTGCACAACGGCAAGGCGCATATCACGGTGTACGTTTCGGAAAACATGGTTGGCCATCGCCTGGGCGAGTTCGCGCCTACGCGCATTTTCCGCAAACACGGCATTCATACCGACAAGACCGTGGCGAAAACTTAATCCATCCGGGGCAGAAGGGAAGCATTGCAATGAAAATCGAGTCTGTGGCGAAATATGTGCGCGTGGCTCCGTCCAAGGCCCGGCCGCTGGCCCGGCGGCTGCGGGGCGTGACGCTGGCGGAAGCCCTGAGCGTGACGCGTTTCAGCACGCTCAAGGCGGCGGCGGCGATCGGCAAGGTTTTGAAGACGGCCGTGGCGGATGTGACCAATAATCACAAGCGCGCCGCCGAGGATTTTCGGGTGGCAGAAGTGATCGTGGAACAGGGGCCGTCCATGAAACGGTTTTGGCCGCGTTCCCGCGGCATGGTGCGGCCGGTGCGCCGCCAGACCAGCCACATCCGCGTGGTGCTGGACGACGGCCGGCAGGAAAAATAGTCATTTATAAAGGAGACTGGCACTTGGGACAGAAGGTCAATCCTATCGGTTTGCGCGTCACGGTTAACAAAAACTGGCGTTCGCGCTGGTATGCCGGCAAGCGCGAGTTCGGCGACTGCTTGCACGAGGATATCAAAATTCGGAAAATTGTGCGGGAGCGCCTGGAGAATGCCGCCGTGCCGGATGTGTTGATCGAGCGCTACGCCAACCGGGCGCGCGTGACGATTTACACCGCCCGTCCCGGCGTGGTGATCGGCCACAAGGGCCAGGACGTTGAAAAGCTGCGCGAAGAACTGGCCAAGATGACCGGGCGCGAGATTTACATGGAAATCAAGGAAATCCGCGTGGCGGATTTGAACGCCCAGTTGGTGGCCGAAAACATCGCCGTGCAGATGGAACGCCGGGTTTCCTTCCGCCGCGCGATGAAAAAGGCGATGAAGGCCGTCATGGACCAGCGGGCGCTGGGCGTGAAGGTGGCCGTGGCCGGACGCCTGGGCGGGGCGGAACTGGCGCGCCGCGAGATTTACAAGGAAGGCCAGGTGCCGCTGCACACCCTGCGGGCCTGCATTGATTATGGTTTTGCCGAAGCCCGGACCGTGGCCGGCAAGATAGGCGTGAAGGTTTGGATTTGCAAGGATCCGGAAGCGGAGCCTGCCAGCAGGGGAGGGTATCGCCGTGCCGCTAATACCTAGTCGGGTTAAATATCGCAAGGTCCAGCGCGGCAGCCGCAAGGGGCGGGCGACCGCCGGCGACACCTTGGCGTTTGGCGAGTTTGGACTGCAGGCCCTTGATCGCGCCTGGATCAAATCCAACCAGATTGAAGCCTGCCGCGTGGCGATTAACCGCAGCTTGAAAAGGAAGGGCAAGGTCTGGGTGCGGATTTTTCCGGACAAGCCGGTCAGCAAGAAGCCGTTGGAGACGCGCATGGGCAAAGGCAAGGGCGTGCCGGAATTCTGGGTGGCCGTGGTCAAGGATGGGCGCATGTTGTTTGAAGTGGGGGGCGTGCCGGAGCGCATGGCGCGCGAATCACTGCGCCTGGCGGCTTCCAAGTTGCCGATCCCCACGCGCTTTGTCATGCGCATGCCGGGAGGTTAAGCCGCACTATGAAAGCAAGCGAAATCAGGGATTTATCGCCGGACGAGATCCGCCAGAAAGCGGCGGAACTGGAGAAGGAATATTTTGAACTGCGTAAGGTTAAGGCCACGGGCAAACTGGAAGACCCCCTGCGGTTGCGCCGGATGCGCCGCGACCTTGCCAGGGTGCAGACGGTTTTGAACGCGGCCAAGTGAACAAAGGGAAGAATATGCCGGAAGATGCCAAGAGGCGCGGCAAGCGCAAAACACGGGTGGGATTTGTCATCAGCGACGCGATGCGTAAAACGATCGTCGTGCGCGTGGAGCGGCGCATACGCCATCCGCTGTATGGCAAGGAAATGCGGGTTTCCAACAAGCTGTACGCGCATGACGAACAGGGCGCCGCCCACGTCGGCGACCGCGTGGAAGTGATGGAAACGCGGCCGGTAAGCCGCTTGAAACGCTGGCGGCTGCTGCAGGTTTTTGCAAAACACGCGCCGGCCAGGCAGGCGTAAGCGGCCGGGCCGACGCGCCGCCGCCGGCGGATGCTGACGAGGTAAAAGACATGATTGCAGAAGAAACATGCTTGGATGTGGCCGACAACACCGGCGCCCGGAAAGTGAAGTGTTTCCGGGTGCTGGGGCAGCGCAAGCGCTACGCCGGGGTGGGGGACCTGATCAAGGTCGCCGTGCGCGAGGCGCAGCCGCGCGGTCTGGTGAAAAAGGGCGAAGTGCGCCTGGCGGTGATCGTGCGCACCAGCAAATCCCTGCGCCGGCCGGACGGTTCGCTGATACGTTTTGACAGCAATGCCGTCGTGCTGGTGGATGACAAGATGAATCCGCTGGGGACCCGTGTGTTTGGCCCGGTGGCGCGCGAACTGCGCGACCGGAACTTCGCCAAAATCATTTCGCTGGCGCCGGAGGTTTTGTAATATGGGGTCAAAATTGCATCTGAAGCGGGACGATGTGGTGGTCGCCATTGCCGGCGGCGCCGCGGCGGGCAAGCGCACCGGCAAGGTTCTGCAGGTGCTGCCAGGCAGCGGCCGGGCGGTGGTCGAGGGGTTTAATTTTGTGCGCAAGACGGTGCGCAAGTCGCAGGATCTGCCCAACGGCGATATCATCCGCCGGGAAGCCCCGGTGGCGCTGTCGAATTTGCAGCTTTATTGTCCGGATTGCAAAAAAGGGGTGCGCATTGCCCGCGTCCGCGACGAAAAAGGGCGTCCCGCACGCAAATGCCGCAAATGCGGGCACATGTTTTAACAGGCGGAAATTATGGCGAGATTGAAAGAAAAATACAGCAAGGAAGTCGCGGCCGCGCTCAAGCAGCAGCATGGTTACAAGAACCCCATGCAGGTGCCGCGCCTGACCAAGATTGTGGTCAACATGGGGGTGAATTCCTCCGTGGACAAGGATGTTTTCAAGAGTCTGGTGCAGGACCTGACGCGCATTACCGGGCAGAAACCGGTGGTATGCAAGTCACGTAAAAGCATTGCCAATTTCAACCTCCGCGCCGGCATGTCGGTGGGCGCCAAGGTTACCCTCCGCGGCGCCAGGATGTACGAGTTTTTCGACCGCCTGGTGAATATAGCGCTGTCGCGGCTCCGGGACTTCCGCGGCGTTTCGCCGAGCGGTTTTGACGGGCGCGGGAACTATACTTTGGGCCTGCGGGAACAAATGGTGTTTCCGGAAATCAATCCGGACGATGTGAAAAAGGTCCAGGGCATGGATATTACAATCAACACCACTGCCGCCACCGATGCGGAGGCGCGCGATCTGCTCCGGCTGATGGGCATGCCGTTTGCCGGAGCGGAAACGAATTGAAACAGGGAGGAAAGTTAACTTGGCTAAAACTTCATTAATCGTCAAGTCCAAACGGCCGCCGAAGTACAGCAGCCGGCGCTATAGCCGTTGCCGCAATTGCGGACGGCCCCGGGCCTATTTGCGCAAGTTTCAGTTGTGTCGAATTTGTTTCCGGGAAATGGCATCCACCGGGCAGATTCCGGGCGTGATCAAGGCCAGTTGGTGAAGCCTTTGCGGTGGGCGCATATTTTTTAAGGTTGGTGCAAATGAATCAGACAGATCCGATTGCTGACATGTTGACGCGCATCCGCAATGCCAACGCCGCGCGTTTGGAATCCGTGGAATTGCCTCATTCCAAAATGAAGGCGTCCGTGGCGCGCATTTTGAAACGCGAAGGCTTCATCCGCGATTACGTCGCCGAAGGCGGCGGCGCGCGCCGGGTGCTGCGGCTTTATCTTAAATACACCGCGGAACGCGAGCCGGTGATTCGCGGCTTGCGCCGTGTCAGCCGGCCGGGATGGCGGCGCTACGTCAAGGTTGGCGGCCTGCCGCCGATCATGCGCGGCGCCGGCCTGGCGATGGTCAGCACTTCGCGCGGTCTGTTGACCGACCGCGAGGTGCGGAGCATGGGCGTCGGCGGCGAATGGTTGTTGACGGTTTGGTGAGTTTTTCACGGGAGGGTGTGATGTCAAGAGTCGGGAAACAGCCCGTGGCGGTGCCGGCAGGCGTGGAAGTCACGACGCAGGACGGCGCGGTCGCGGTCAAGGGGCCCAAGGGCGCCTTGCAATTCAAATTGCCCGGGGCTTTGCGGGTCGCGGCAGCGGAAGGCAAAGTGGTCGTGCAGACCGCCGCGCCGGACGCGGGCGCCTTGCAGGGGATGGCGCGCTCGATGATCGCCAACATGATCGCGGGAGTTACCCGCGGCTATTCCAAGGATTTGGAAATCCAGGGCGTGGGCTTCAAGGCCGCGGTGCAGGGCCGCCAGGCAACCTTTGCGCTTGGTTATTCGTCCCCCGTGGTCATGGCGATTCCGGACGGTATCGAGATCAAGGTGACCGACGGCATCAACCTGACCGTCAGCGGCGCCGACAAGCAGCAGGTCGGCGACGTGGCCGCGCGCATCAAGGATTTTTACCCGGCGGAGCCGTACAAAGGCAAGGGTATCCGCTTCAAGGGCGAGCATGTCCGCCGCAAGGCTGGCAAGACCGTGGCTTAAGGGGATGGCATGAAAATTAAGAACCGTTTGGATTATCGGAAACGCCGCCACTTGCGGATTCGCAAGAAAATTGTGGGTTCGGCGGCGTGCCCCCGCATGTGCGTGTCGCTGTCCCGGCGGCATATGTGCGTTCAGTTTCTGGATGACTTGAGCGGGCGCACGCTCGCGGCTTGTTCGACCGTGCAGACGCCGGACGCCGGCCATAATCTGGACACCGCCAAGCAGTTGGGCGCGCGCGCCGCGGAAGCCGCCCGCGCTTGCGGTATCAGCCGGGTGGTTTTCGATCGCGGCGGCCACACCTATCATGGCCGGATTAAAGTAATCGCCGATGCGGCGCGGGAGGCGGGAATCAAGTTATGAGCGTTGACATCATTGACAAAAAAATGCAGAGTAATTTTTCCGACGAAATCGAATCCGCCGGCGGCGATTTCGAGGAATATGTTGTCCGGATCAACCGCTGTTCGAAAGTGGTCAAGGGCGGCCGCCGTTTGAGTTTCAGCGCGGTGGTGGTGGTCGGCGACCACCAGGGCCGCGTGGGGGTGGGGCTGGGCAAGGCGAATGAAGTTGCCGACGCAATCCGCAAGGGCGGCGATATCGCGCGCAAGTCCATGTTTGCCGTCAAGTTGTGCGGCAAAACCATCCCGCACGAAGTGTGCGGCGAATTTTGCGGCGCCAAAGTGCTGTTGCGCCCGGCGGTTGAGGGAACAGGCGTGATTGCCGGCGGCGGCGCGCGCGCGGTGCTGAACATGGCCGGCGTGCATAACATCCTGGCCAAATCCCTGGGCAGCAACAACAAGTGGAACGTCGTGCATGCTACGATCGCCGCCTTGAAGATGCTGCGCACCCGGGACGAATGCGCGGCCATGCGCGGCGTTGATTTGAGCGGCGCCGCGACGGCGGCCGCGGCCGCGCCGTCGGCGTAATTTTTTGGGGAGGAATCTGAGCATGTTGGGTTTAAATGTCATGCGGAATGCCGGCGGCGCCCGGCGCGCGAAGATGCGCGTGGGCTGCGGCAGCGGTTCGGGCAAGGGACGGACTTGCGGGCGGGGGCACAAGGGACAGTATGCCCGTTCCGGCCACAAGCACAAGGCGGGATTTGAAGGCGGGCAGATGCGGCTGTTGCGCCGCATTCCGAAGCGCGGATTCAATAACCGGGTGCACAAGCGGGTGTTCAACCTGGTGTCCGTGGGACGCCTGGCCCGCTTTGCGGACGGCGCGGAAATTACGCCCGCGGTCCTGCGCGCGGCCGGCCTGGTGCGGCGGCATGGCTCCGGCGGCGCGGCGCCGGTAAAGATTTTGGGCGCCGGCGAACTGCCGCGCAAGCTGACGGTGCAGGCGCATGCTTTCAGCCGGACCGCCGAGCAGAAAATTACCGCCGCCGGCGGGACCTGCAAGTTGATTGGTTGAAGGGCCCCGCGGATCCCGGCTTGCCGGGCGCGCGGGCGGACAGTGGCGAAGAGTGTGCATGTTGAATTAAGCGGCGGAGCGCCGTTTTGCCGGGTGAAATATTATGCTTTCCGCTTTTGTAAATTCATTCAAGGTTGAAGAACTGCGCCGGCGCCTGCTTTTTACTTTCGGCCTGGTTTTTGTCTGCCGCATTGTCAGCGCCGTTCCCACGCCGGGCGTCAACGCCGCGGAACTGCAGAACCTGGTGCAGCACATTTCCAACCAGGTTGGCGGCGGCTTGATCGGGCTGGTGGACCTGTTCAGCGGGGGCGCCATGAGCAATTGCGCGGTGGGCGCATTGGGCATCATGCCCTACATCAGCGCTTCCATTATCCTGCAATTGATGACGGCGATAGTGCCCGCCCTGGAGCGGCTGGCGCGCGAAGGCGATGTCGGCCGCCAGAAAATCACCCAGTACACGCGTTATCTGACCCTGGGGCTATGCCTCGTCCAGGGATACGCCATGGCGGTGGCGCTGCAGAATCCCGAAGCCTTGTTCGGCCAGACCATGGGGCCGATTGTGGATATGCAGTCGATTTGGGGCTTCCGCCTGTTGACGGTGGTCACCATGACGACCGGCACGATGCTGGTGATGTGGCTGGGCGAACAGATGACCCAGAGCGGGGTCGGCAACGGCATTTCGCTGATCATCACGATCAATATCATCAGCCGTCTGCCGGGCGCCGTGCAGGCCACCGTGCGCATGTTCAAGCCCGTGGGCGGCGGCGCGGCGCAGTTTTCCGTGTTTCACCTGGTGGGTCTGCTGATCATGCTGTTCCTCGTGGTGGCCGGCACCATTGCCGTTACGCAGGCTCAGCGGCGGATTCCCGTGCAATACGCCAAGCGCGTGGTCGGCCGCAAGGTTTACGGCGGACAAAGCACTTACATGCCCTTGCGCGTGAATTATTCCGGCGTCATGCCGATTATTTTCGCTTCCGCCATCCTGATGTTCCCTCAGAAAATCCTGGAAATGCTGCCGGGTGATTTTTTCAAGCACCTTTCGGTGCATTTCCACATGGAACGCCCGCTCTACCTGATCCTGTACGGCTTGATGATCCTGTTTTTTTCGTATTTCTGGGTGGCCACGGTGTTTAATCCTGTGCAAATCGCCGACGACCTGAAAAAAGCCGGCGGGTACATCCCCGGCATACGGCCGGGGACGCCTACCGCGGAATTCCTGGACCGTACCATGACGCGGATTACGCTGGCCGGCGCCATTTTCCTGACGATAATCGCGGTGTTGCCGACGATGATGGCCAGGCAGTTCAGCATTCCCTGGCTGGTGGCGTCCTTTTTCGGCGGCACAAGCATTCTGATTATCGTGGGGGTTATGCTGGACACCATGCGCCAGGTTGAATCGCACCTCATCATGCGCCATTACGACGGTTTCCTGAAGAAGGGTAAATTGCGGGGGAGGCGCTGATGGGCATTCGGGCCATTGTTTTACTGGGCGCGCCCGGCGCCGGCAAGGGCACAATGGCGGAAGCCATCAAGACCGCCATGACCGTTACGCATATCGCCACGGGCGACATGCTGCGCGAAGAAGTCAAAAAAGCTTCCCCGCTCGGCAGCGAGGCGGCGGGGTACATGCAGCAGGGGCGCCTGGTGCCGGATGACCTGATCGTGCGCATGGTTATGGAACGCCTGGCGCGCGGCGGCACGGACATGCGCTGCATGTTTGACGGGTTCCCGCGCACCGTGGCGCAGGCCGAATTGCTGGACCTGAATTTTTCTTCCAAAAGGGCCGAACTCCTGGCGGTCCTGCTGCTGGAAGTCTTGCCGGAAGTTTGCATGGAAAGGCTGACCGGGCGTCGGGTATGCCGGCAATGCGGCGCCAATTATCACCTGCGCAATATTCCGCCGCGGCGCGCGGGAGTCTGCGACCGGTGCGGCGGAGAATTGTATCAGCGCCCGGACGACATGCCGGAAACCATCAGCAAGCGCCTGGAGGTTTTCCGGCAGCAGAATGCGGGCCTGCTCGATTATTATGAGCGCCAGGGGAAGCTGGCGCGCCTGGATGCCGGGGGCGAACGCGAAGCCACCCTGGCGGCGGCGCTGAAAATTCTGGCGGAACGCGGTTTTTGAAATGATTATTGTCAAGGATGCCGGGGCACTGGCGCATATGCGCGCTGCCGGACGGGCCACCGCCCGGGTTTGCGGACAGGTTGCGCAGCATATTGCGCCCGGAATGACGACGCGCGAAATTGACCAGTTTGCGGCGCGTTTGATGGCGGACATGGGCGTAAAAAGCGCTTTTTTGGGATACCGGGGATACCCGGGCACCATTTGCGTGTCGGTGAACGAGGTGGTGGTTCACGGTTTGCCGGGACCGCGGCGCATCCGGTCCGGGGACATTGTCAGCATAGATGTGGGCGTGGTCGTGGACGGTTTTGTCGGCGACATGGCCACAACCGTTGCAGTGGGAGTGGGCGACGCGGAAGTGCTGCGGCTGCTGGCCACGACGAAACAGGCGCTCTATGCCGGCATCGCCAATGCATGCGCGGGGCGGCGGCTGGGGGATGTGTCGCATGCCGTGGAAAAGACTGCCGTGGAAGCCGGATTCAGCGTGGTGCGCGAGTTCGTCGGGCATGGCATTGGCCGGGAAATGCACGAGGATCCGCAGATCCCGAATTTTGGCCGGCCCGGCCAGGGGCCGCATTTGCGCAGCGGGATGACCTTGGCCATTGAGCCGATGGTGAACATGGGGGCGGCCGCAGTGGAAGTGCTGGACGATGGCTGGACCGTGGTGACGCGGGACCGCCGGCCTTCGGCGCATTTTGAACACACGGTGGCGGTAGGCGAAGGCGGGGCGGAAATTCTGACCAAATTGGACGGCGAGATTTGACTTGGCGGAAAAGTTTGCTATAATGACGGTTTATTTCATTAATTTTGATCGGGAGAAGGCGGGATGAAAGTCCGAAGTTCAGTCAAACGCATTTGCGAACGGTGCAAGATCATCCGGCGCAAGGGGGTGGTGCGGGTCATTTGCACCAATCCGCGCCACAAACAACGGCAAGGATAGGAGTAAGACATGCCTAAAATTCTCGGCATTGACATTCCCGGGAAGAAACCCGTGGTTTACGCATTGCGCTATATTTACGGGGTGGGTTTGACGCGCGCCCAGCATATTGCCTCCTCGTTGAAAATTGATCCCGCCAAGCGCGCGGATGATTTGACCGGCGACGAGTTGACCAGGATTACCGGGGTGCTGCAGGAAAAATATGTGCTGGAAGGCGATTTGCGCCGGGAAGTCGCCCAGAACATCCGGCGCTTGATCAGCATCGGAACATACCGCGGTCTGCGGCATCGGCGCGGTTTGCCGGTTCGCGGCCAGCGCACACATACCAATGCCCGGACGCGCAAGGGCGTGCGCAAAACCGTGGGCGTAGTGCGCGGGCGCGAGGCGCGGTCGGATGCGCGCACGGCGACGAAGTAAATTTGCATTAGCGGCATAGGTGGAGGAATCTGAGAACATCATGGCGAAGGATAATCCAAAGGCGGAAGAAGCGGTGAAAGGCAAACCGTCCGACGAGGCGGCGCCGGCGTCGGCAGCCCCTGCGGCGGAGGCGGCGGAGGCGGAAGGCTCCGCCAAACCGGCGGCTGCGCGGCGCAAGGGCATGCGGGCCGTTTCCTCAGGCATTGCGCATATTAACGCTACTTTCAACAACACGCAAATCGCGATCACCGACATGAAGGGCGCCGTGCTGGCCTGGAGCAGTTCCGGCCGCATGGGTTTCAAAGGCACGCGCAAAAGCACGGCGTATGCCGCCACGGTGGTGGCGCAGGATGTGGCCCGGCAGGCTGCCGGGTATCGCATGCATGAAATGGAAGTGCGGGTGCAGGGGCCGGGCGCCGGCCGGGAATCGGCCATCCGGGCGCTGCAGGCGGCGGGGTTCGCCATTACGGTCATCAAGGATGTCACACCCATCCCGCATAACGGTTGCCGGCCGCGCAAGCGGCGGCGGGTGTAATTTAATCATAGGAAGGGGCGGTACATGGGTAGATATAATGGTCCGGCCTGCCGTATCTGTCGGCGCGAAGGCATGAAGTTGTTTCTGAAGGGCGAGCGGTGCAATATGGCCAAGTGCGCCATAGAAACCGGGCGCGGCGTTCCAGGCATGCACGGCATGCAGCGGTCGAAACCGTCGGATTATGCCCGCCAGTTTCGCGAGAAGCAGCGCCTGCAGCGATTTTACGGGTTGCAGGACGGCCAGTTCCGCCTGGTGTTCCGCCGCGCGGCGCGTTCCCAGGGGGTGACCGGCGAGACCTTGCTGCAGGCATTGGAAATGCGGCTGGACAACCTGGTATACCGGCTGGGCTTCGCCGCCAGCCGGCGCGCCGCCCGGCAGTTGGTCCGGCACCGCCACGTGGCGGTCAACGGGCAGACGGCGGATGTGCCTTCCATGACCTTGAAGGCCGGCGATGCTGTAGCCGTGCGCGACAATCCGCGCAGCCGCGGTTTGGCGCAAAAGGCTCTGGAAGCAGCGCAGGGACGGACGCTTTCGCCCTGGCTGGCTCTGGATGCCGCCGCATTCAGCGGTTCGGTGGTGCGCATTCCCACGCGGGATGAAATTGCGCCGCTGGTCAATGAGCAGTTGGTGGTGGAGTTGTGTTCCAAGTAACGCGCGTCGCCGGAATTTTTTTTGAAGAGGTGAAAGACCATGACGGTTAAGATTGGCAGATTTGAAATGCCCAAGCGGGTGGTCAAGGAGCAGAGTTCAGCCACCGGGACCTATGCCCGCTTCACGGCGGAGCCGTTTGAGCCGGGGTACGGCCGCACGGTGGGCAACAGCCTGCGGCGGGTGCTGCTTTCGTCGCTGGAAGGCGCCGCAATTTCTTCGGTTAAAATTGCCGGCGCACACCATGAATTCTGCGCCATTCCCGGCGTCGTGGAAGATGTCACGGACATCATCCTCAACCTGAAAAAGGTGCTGTTCCGCAGTTTCACCCGCGAGCCGCAGCGCCTGACCATCAGCGCCAAGGGTCCGGGAGAGGTGACGGCGGCCGACATTTCGGCTTCGCATCTGCTGGAAGTGCTGAACCCCAAGCATTTTATCGCCACCCTGGCGCAGGACGGCAAGTTTGAAGCGGAAATCGAGGTCAGCCTGGGACGCGGCTTTGTGCCCGCGGATTGGGGCGCCAAGAAAGACGCGGAAATCGGGATCATTCCGATTGATTGCGTTTTTTCGCCGGTGCGCCGGGTAAACTTCACCGTCGAAAACATCCGCGTAGGCCGCCGCACGGATTACGACAAATTGGTGCTGGATATCTGGACGGACGACCGTTTGACGCCGGACGAGGCGTTGACGCGGTCGGCCATGATCATGCGCCATCATCTCGACGCGTTTGTCAATTTCACGGACGACCTGCTGGAGTTCGAGCAGACGGACAACCTGGTGGACAAGGAGCGCGAGGAACTGCGCCGCAAACTCAACATGAGCGTCAATGAAATCGAACTCAGTGTGCGCGCGGCCAACTGCCTGAACAACGCGAATATCCTGACGGTCGGGCAACTGGCCCAGAAGACCGAGGCGGACATGCTGAAATACCGCAATTTCGGCAAGAAGTCCCTCCAGGAAATTGTGCAGAAATTGCAGGAGATGGGAATCAGCATGGGATCTGCATTTGACCCGGAATTGCTGAAGCCCCCCGCTCAGGCGGAAACAAAGTAAACATTGCATTTGACGGACAAGGTGTGTTATGCGACATCAGGTAGTGACGACAAAATTCGGCCGTTCAACGTCGCACCGCGAGGCCATGCTGGCTGCGGTGGTTTGCGGCTTGATTACGGAAAAACGCGTGCAGACCACGCTGCCAAAGGCGCGGGCCGCCCGGCGCCTGGCTGAGCGCATGGTGACGCTGGGCAAACAGGGCACGCTGGCCGCGCGCCGCCGCGCCGCCGCCGTGCTGCGCCGCCCGGCCCCGGTGAAGCAATTGTTCGAGGAGATCGCTCCCAAGTGCGCCGACCGGGCCGGCGGTTACACCCGGATTGTCAAGTTGCAAAGCCGCCGCAGCGACGGCTCCTCCATGGCATTGCTGGAATGGGTTGACGTCGCGCATGTCAGCCGCAAAAAGCCCGAGAAAACCACCGAAGAAAAACCCGGCAAGACGGCCTGATCCGCGGTTATGCCAAAATTCAAATACACGGCAACTGACGCGCAAGGCGCGGAAAAAACCGGTGTGATTGATTCAGTCAACCGCGCCGCCGCGCTGGCCAAACTGCGCGAAGGCGGACTGTTCCCCTCGCGGATCGAGGAAACGGCATCGCCGAAATCCGGCCCTGCGGCCAAGGCCGCTCCCGCGGCAAAACGCGGCGGCGGGCTGAACATGGAAATCAAGATTTCCATGCCCAAATTTCTCCGCCGCGTAAAGAAAAAACAATTGATGGTTTTCACGCGGCAGTTGGCCACCCTGATCGACGCCGGAGTGCCGTTGCTGCGGGCCCTGCAGATTCTCGAAAAGCAGGAAACGCATGGCGGGTTGAAAGCCATGATCGGCGAGATGTGCGATTCGGTCGAGGGCGGCTCGCCTTTCGCGGAAGCGTTGGCGCAGCATCCCCGGAGTTTCGACAGGCTGTTTGTCAACATGGTGCGGGCGGGCGAAATCGGCGGCGTGCTGGCGGTGACGCTCAACCGGCTGGCGGAATTCATTGAAAAAGCCGAAAAAATCAAGACGAAGGTCAAGGGGGCCATGGTTTACCCGATCGTCGTTTTGATCATGGCCCTGGGGATCACCGGGTTCCTGATGGTGGTCATCATTCCGAAATTCACGGAAATTTTCCGCGATTTGCTCAAAGGCGCGGAAATGCCGGCCCTGACCCAGTTCGTCGCCAATGCCAGCGATACGCTGATCCACCGTTTTCCGCTGGTGCTGGGGGTGGTGGCCGGCGTGGTGGTTTTGTTCAAACTGGTGGGTGTGACCAAGTGGGGGCGGTTTCTCCTGGACAAGTTGGCCCTGAACATGCCGGTGGTCGGCGGGTTGCTGAGCAAAGTCAGCATTTCGCGTTTCACGCGTACCCTGGGCACTTTGATGAGTTCCGACGTGCAGATTCTGCAAGCGCTGAATATTGTCCGGGACACCGCCGGCAACATGGTGGTGGCCCGGGCGATCCAATCCGTGCATGACAGCGTCAAGGAAGGCGAGTCCGTGGCCGCCCCCATGGAAAATTCGCGCGTTTTCCCATCCATGGTGGTGAGCATGGTCATGGTTGGCGAGGAAACCGGCCGGCTGTCCGAGATGTTGGTTAAAATCGCCGACAGCTACGACACGGAAGTGGATGCGGCGGTGGACGGATTGACTTCGATTATCGAACCGGTCCTGATCATCTTCCTGGCCGTGGTGGTGGGTACAATCGTGGTTGCCATGTTCATGCCGCTGATTGACATCATCTCCAATCTGCAGGCCTAGATCCGAGGGGCCGGCCGGCCGCAGCGCGCGGCGCCGGCCGCAAGGTTTGTCCCGCTGCGCCTGCCTGATCCGCGGGATGGCGAACTATGAATGCCGGCAAACTTGGATTGGATTTTTTCCGGCGCCCGGATGTGGCGCGCATCGGCCGGGAATTGATCGGCAAAATGCTTTGCACCCGGATCGGCGGCGCGGCGGTAACGGCCGGCATGATCGTGGAAACGGAAGCGTATGGCGGTACGGACGATCGGGCTTCGCATGCGTTTAACGGGCGGCGCACGGCGCGCACGGAGGTCATGTACCGCGCCGGCGGAGTGGCCTACGTCTATTTGTGTTACGGCCTGCATTGCCTGTTTAACGTAATCACCAATCGCGCTGAAATTCCGCATGCGGTTTTGATCCGCGCCGTCGAACCGCGCCGGGGGATCGCCGCCATGCTGCGGCGGCGCGGACGGGCGCGGCTGGACCGCGCCCTGGCCGGCGGACCGGGCGCGCTCAGCCAGGCGCTCGGCATCGCTTTGAAACATAACGGCGCCAGCCTGGCCGGCAATGTCATCTGGATGGAAGAAGGCGCGCCGGTGCCGGCGGAGCGGATTTGCAGCGCGCCGCGGGTCGGTGTGGCTTATGCGGGCGCGGATGCCGGGCGGCCCTGGCGGTTCAGTTTGCGCGGCAGCCCCTGGGTCAGCCGCCCGGAACCGCAGGCGGCGACGGGCGGATTGGAGAGCTGCTGACGGTTTGCGGGAACATGGAATACTAACCCTGGCAGCGCGGAGGATGGCGCGGAGCGCCGGTTGGCCGGCGGAATGCCGCTCCCGCTGCTTTTGAATGCGGGCGCGGAGTCCCGCCCGGGAGAGCATATGGAATCAAACATGATGGCTGACGTAAACGCGGCGCCGGATCGGCCGCGTGAAGCCTGCGGGCTTTTCGGCGGGTTCGGCCTGCCGCAGATTTCCCCCCTGATTTACCAGGGTCTTTTTTCATTGCAGCACCGCGGGCAGGAAGGTGCGGGCATGGTGGTCAGCGACGGCATCCATGTGCGCTCCTGCAAGGGCCAGGGGCTGGTGAACGAGGTTTTCCAGAATGATGCCTGGAAAAACCTGCCGGGGCATCTGGGGATCGGCCACGTGCGTTATTCGACCACCGGGTCCAAGCGCATCCAGAATGTCCAGCCGCTGGTGGTGGAATGCATTGACGGCATCTGGGCCATTGCCCACAACGGCAACCTGATCAACGCCCGATCCCTGCGCCAGCGTTACCAGGAGGCCGGGGCTATTTTTCAGACCAGCACCGACAGCGAAGTGTTGATTCATCTGCTGGCCGATCCGCTTTACCGCTCCCGCCCCGGCCGGGTATCCGGCGCGCTGGGCGAACTGGTGGGCGCATTCGCTTTTCTGCTGATGACCCGCGATTGCGTGATGGCCGCGCGGGATGCCATGGGCTTCAAACCGCTTTCCATCGGACGGCTGGGCCAGGGTTATGTTTTTGCCAGCGAAACCTGCGCTTTAACCCAGGTGGGCGCGGAGTACCTGCGCGATGTCATGCCGGGCGAACTGGTCGTGGCGGATGAAACAGGACTGCACAGCAGCGTCTTTTGCCAGCCGGCCGCCCGGCAGGCGCAATGCATTTTTGAGCATGTCTATTTTGCGCGCCCGGACAGCTGCCTGTTCGGCGAAAACGTGCATACGATCCGACGCCGCCTCGGCGAACGCCTGGCGCAGGAACACCCGGTGGAGGCGGACATTGTCATTGCCGTGCCGGACAGCGGCAACTCCGCCGCGCTGGGGTTCGCGCGCGGCAGCGGCATTCCCCTGGATTACGGGTTTATCCGCAACCATTACGTGGGACGCACATTCATCATGCCCGAACAGTCCCAGCGCGCCGGCAGCGCGGACTTGAAACTGGCCGTGGTCAAGGATGTCGTGCAGGGCAAGCGCGTCGTGGTGGTGGATGATTCGATTGTGCGCGGCACCACCGCCCGCCGACGCGTTGACGCGCTGCGCCAGGCCGGCGCGCGCGAAATCCACATGCGGATTTCATGTCCGCCGGTGCGCCATCCCTGTTTTTTCGGCATTGATTTTCCCACGCGCGAGGAATTGATAGCCGGATCAAAGAATGTTGAGGAAATCCGCAAGTTCATCGGCGTCAACAGCCTGGGCTATCTCAGCCTGCCGGGCTTGCTGTCGCCCTTCCGCGACGGCCAGTCTTTTTGCGCCGCTTGTTTTTCCGGCGAATATCCGCTGGATGTCAACCGCGTGCAGGGCAAGCGCAACCTGGAAGAGTTCATGCCGCTGCTGAACTTCGATCCTCCCGCCGGCCGTTAACGCGCTGCCGCCGGGTCAGGGGCGGGAATTGTAACGCCGTGCCGGATGCAGGGGCGCCAGTCCGAAAATGCGCTCGGCATTGCCGTGGGCCACTTGCTGCAAGACCGGGTCCGGCAGCCGCAGTTGGTGAATGAACCGGGCGTGGCAGAGGAAGGTTTGCACCTGGTAGGCGTCCGCCCGGCCAGGCGCCAGCGAGGAATCGGTGCCGAACAGGATACGGCCGGCATGTTGCAGGAAGAACGGCCGGAGCACGGCGCAGTCTTCCGGATACAGTTCGTCGCACCAGCGCAGAAAGCCGGCGCAACTTGTGTCCACCGCGACATTCGGGTAATCGCGCAGGATGGTTTCCAGCCGGGCGATGCCGACGTGCATCTGATGCGCGCCGATCAGGGTCAAACCCGGATGCTGCCGCGCGACCTGGAGCGCGGTTTGCAGCAGTTGTTCGTTGGAAGTGGTCAATCCGTTCCGGGCCTCGCTCCAGTAGGGGTTGTCTCCGCCGCCATGGTAGGGCGAGGGGCTGACGCGCTGGGTGATGTGCCAGAGCAGGGCTTTCCCGGCCTGGTTGACGGCCGCGAAAACATCCTCCCAGGGCTTTTGCAGCCAGATTTCGTGGCTGGCCTGGCCCTGCATCAGGAGCGAATTATGCAGCTTCAACCCCAGCGCTCCGTGTTCAAAGGCCCGCTGTGCCAGTGCGGCGTCCGGCTGGTCGTGCGGCATCCGGAAAAGCCATCCGAAGCGCGAATCCTGCGCCGCCATATCGCGGTAAACCGGGAAAGCCTCCTTGTTGCCGGCGATGGCAATCACCCGCCCCAGCCGGAAAGCGTCGAGTTGGGCAAACCAGTCCGCTAACACCCGGTATATTTCAGCATGGGTGGCCAGGCTTTCCATGTGGTTGTGGCAATCCAGCCAGTAGTCCTCGTTGGGCTGGAAGTGAAAACCCCAGCCTTTGGAAAAGCCGGAGTCCAGAGTTTCGCGCGCAACGATATCGGGCGCATGGGGATGGTCGGATTCGGAAGTATGCATGGTTTGGCGTGCTTGGTCATTGCCGGCGCGCGACTGCCGCCGGTTCATTTTTGTTTGTATTCTTCGCTCTTTTTCAGGTCGTCCCGGACGCGTTTTTCAGACCAGCCGTCCTTGATGATGCGGGCGCGATACGTTTCGCGGCCGCTTTTATCGGGGCGGCGGCCCAGGATGTCGTCGTAGGCGCGTTCAATGATCCGGTCGGCTTCCCGGGCTTTGTATTCCGCGCTTTTTTTCAAGTCTTCCCGGACTTGTTTTTCCGACCATTCATCGTCAATCATGCGCTTGCGGTAAGTGCGCATGCCGTCCTGGTCGGGTTTACGCCCGAGCAGATCTTCATAGGCGCGGGTGATGGTCTGTTCCACCACGCCCTCAGCCCTGGCGGATTCCAGCATTGAAAAACCCAGGCACAGCGCGCAGACCAGGGCTAACCGCGTCCATGGGCGGAGCATTGCCGGCTTGATCATATTATCCTCCTGTGACATCTTACGCCTTTTCCGGCATGGGTTCGGTAGCCGGTCGCAGGCGTAAGTTAAGCAGGGAATAACAATAAACATTCCCCGCCGATTGTCAAGCCGCGGCTGGCGCGCTGGAAATTACGCTGGCAATGGCGCCGGCGGTTTGCTAGCCTGCGGAACAGGAGACGGAAATACGGTTGTCTGCCGGCGGGCGCCGGCGGGGATGCCCGCCGGAAATTTTGGGAGGCGGGATTTTTTGGGAGGACGCATGATTGAACGGATTATTGCCGGTTTTTTCAAGAATTTCAATTTGATCATGCTGGCGGCCGGGATTCTGGCCGGTCTTTTGACCGGGCGCGCCGGCCGGCGCGCCGAGCAGCTTTTCCGCTGGGTGATCTTGCTGGGGGCGGGTGTGGGGAGCTTGTATGCCGCCGGCATGCATATTTTTTTCGGGCCGCAGACCGCCGCGAACATTGGCTGGGGAACTTCTCCGTTTCAATACGAAGTCGGCGTAGCCAATCTGGGTTTTGGATTGCTGTGCGTCCTGGCATTCCGCGCTTCGCATGCGTTTCGGGTAGCCGCGGTGACCGGGTTGGCCTGCTGGCTTTGGGGAGCAGCGCTGGTGCATCTGCGCGAAATGGCGGTGGCGCATAATTTTGCCCCCGGCAATGCCGGCGTGTGGTTCTGGACGGACGTCCTGCTGCCCCTGCTGCTGATGGTTTTGTTGCGCCTGGCCCGGCCCGGAACCCGCCGCGGGTAGGCAACAAGGCCGGCGCGTGCGTGGAAGGCGCGGAAATTCCCGGGAGGTTGCCGGCGGAAGATGCCGGTCCGCAAACTTTACGGCGGGCCGCTGCCGGGCGGCGCAGCGGTGCGGCCGGCCGGCTTGAGGGCCGGCCGCAGCATCCGCAGCGACTGGTCCACCAGTTCCCGGCAGGCGATCCATTTTGCCGGCGCCAGGCCGATGTTGCCGCGGCGAACCAGCCCGGCTTCTTCCAGTTTCCGGCCCATTCCACGGAAATCAAACTGCGGCCAGCGGGCTTGCGGGCCGGCGTCCAGCAGAAGCAATACCTGCACGTGATGGAAGATGGTGCAAACATTGAAATCCACGCCGATGAAAAGATATTTGGCGTTATGCTGATAAAGCTTTTCCCACGGGCTGTGCGGGCCAAAGGCGCCGCGCGATGCCCAGACGGGGCGGTCCACGGCGTTTTCGCCGCCGTAAGCCAGGGCGTGCCCGCCGGTGATGTCGGCGGCGAGCGGGCCGCGGGCGGTTACGGAATGCGTGGGGTTGTCGCTGCGCAGCACGTCCGGCCGCCGCCGGAATGTTTCCGGAATCAGGCCGGTGAAAGTCGGCTGCCCGGCCGCATGGAAAACGCGGGCGATTTCCTCCGCCGATAAAGCTTGCCAGTCATATTTGCAGAGAGCGGGCAGGGCCAGCGTTCCGGAATAGCCCAGTGTTTCCTGGAAGGCGTCTAAAACCGCATCCGCTCCGCCTTCCACCCGGCCGATGCTTTTGAGCGAGGAGTGGAAGAAGACCAGATCGCCGGCGCCGATGCCCAGCGCCGCCAGGTCTTGCCTGAGCCGGGATTGGTTGACCGATATGTTTTGGGAATGTGCATTCATCGGAGTTTCAAAACGCTTGTTTTGAGATTAGCTTACTGTCATCCCATGGATTTAATTTTCAACCAGAAAACAGATGTTTTTGCTAATAAATTCGGCTATTTCGTTCAAAGTTAAGTTCCGGTTTTGGCGGGGTCGGAATCGGCATCGATCCCGACACGCGACACCCGACACGCGACACCCGACACGCGACACCCGACACGCGA
>CAYXEK010000005.1:0-32335 GCA_964463985.1 uncultured Verrucomicrobiota bacterium | reverse complement strand
TCCCGACACGCGACACCCGACACGCGACACCCGACACGCGACACCCGACACGCGAACACTTTACATGTATTGGCGGATGCCGTCCATGTCTTTCCGGCTTTTGGGGCGGATTGTGTCATCCGCGGGATAGCCCAGGCTGATGAGGAACTCCAGCCGGCGGCCCCGCGGCAATGCCAGGGCGGCGGCTGCCGCCCTGGAATTGAACCAACCGATCCAGCATGTGCCCAGGCCTTCCGCCGCAGCCTGCAGGATAAAATGCTCGCCGGCGATGCCGATATCCGCCAGGTTGAACCGGGTTCCGCGCCACCATCCGGCGGCGGCGGCGGCGAATTTCGAGCGTTCGGCGGCCACTGCCACCAGCGCCGGCGCGCGCGCGGCAAACTTGAAAGCCGCGTAAATCCCGCTGAAGGCGGCTTCCGCAAGTTTCCGGCGGGCGGGCGGGGTGTCCGCCACCAGGAAAAACCAGGGCTGGGAATTGCAGGCGGACGGGGCCAGCCGCGCCGCTTCTAGGCAGCGTTCGATGCAGTCGCGCGGCACGGGGTCGGGGCGGTAGGCGCGCGTGCTTTGGCGCCGGGCTGCCAGTTCCAGGAAGGCTTCGCCTTGCATGGCATGGGTCAGGGTTCAACCGAAATCATAATAAACCGCGGAAACCGCCTGGATGGAACCGCGGATTTCATCCAGCACCCCGGGGGAGACCGGCTGGTTGACTCTCAGGATGGCCAGGGACTGGTTGCTCTTCGCATGATGCGGGTTCCGCACGTCTTCGATATTGATGTCGGCCTGGGCCAGCTTGACACCGATCTGACCCAGGACGCCCGGGCGGTCGTCGTAAATAAAGAAAAGCGTCGGGCCGCGGGGCTCAAAATAAAGCTGGTCGAAGTCGTTGATACGCGCCACCATCAGGGTTCCTTCGGCCAGGGTGCCGCGGATGCTGACGCGCCGCAGACTGCCGGAATCCAGGCTGGCGATCAGATCAATCGTGATCGAGTTGTCGAATTTTTTGTGCGGATCGGTCGGGCGGTTGACGACTTCGATTCCCATATCCTTCAGGTATTGCCGCGCGGACTTGTGATCCAGCGGTTGGTCAACCTTGTCGCCCAGCGCCGTGACCACCGGAATCATCAGCCAGTCGGCAAACGGCGCCAGCGAACCGTAGAAGCTGGTTTCAGTCGTTTTCAGTTTCGCGCCCGGCCCCAGCAAGTGGCGGCAAAGCCTGGTGATGATGAATGCCAGGCGGCCGTAGGCTTCATCCAACCCTTCCGGCACCGCGCGGTTGACGATGAAGCTGGTTATGCCTTCTTCATCCAGGGCAATCAATTCCTCCGCCGCGCGCCGGGCGGCGTTGGTGTTGGCCTCGACCGTGCTGGCGCCCAGGTGGGGCAGCATGATATCCGCCAGGTCGGCGATGGTCTTTTCCCCGGCGGCATCCTTGGGGTAGACATCGTTGAGGAAATGGATTTGGCGGTCCGCCTTGATGCGGCGCAAAGCGTCTTCGTCAATGATGCCCGCCCGGGCGCAATTGATCAGGGTCGCCCCGGGACGCATGCTTTCCAGCAGGTCGGCATTGATCATTTTGCGGGTTTCATCGTTCTCGGGTATGTGCAAAGTGACGTAGTCCGCGCGGGCGAACAGCTCGGGCAATTCCACCAGTTCCACCGCCATCTCATCCGCGCGCTCCTGCGAGATCATGGGGTCATACCCGAGCAATTTCACGTCAAACCCCGACAGCCGGCGCGCCACCAGTTGTCCGATATTGCCCAGGCCGACAATGCCGACGGTTTTGCCGGTGATTTCGCGGCCCATGAAACTGTTTTTCTCCCATTTGCCGGCGCGGGTGCTGATATCGGCCGGGATCACATGGCGGGCATCGGCAAACATCAGCGCGATGACTTCCTCGGCCACGGCGTTGGCGTTCGCGCCCGGGGTGTTCATCACGTCAATGCCCCGCTTGCGGGCGTACTTGATGTCAATCGTGTCGTAGCCCGAACCGGCCCGCACGATGACTTTCAACCCAGGCAGCAAATCCATGATTTCACGCGTGATTTTTTCGCTGCGGACAATCAAGGCATAGGCATCGTGATGAGTCTTGCAGAAGGCCGCCAAATCGGCCGGGACTTCCTGGATGACTTTATATTTGCCGTGCGCTTCCAGGATTTCGCGGGCCACTGCTTCCAGTTTGGTTGGGATCAGGATTTTTTTCATGGGTTGGAATGATGGGGGTTGGGTATTCACGGGCAGCTGACGACAGTTAGTTTATGAAAGCAGGCTTCAACATCCGGCAACGGCATTCATTAATGAAATGCATAGTAAATTATAAACCCGTATGCTGCAATAAAAAATCACCTCGCGGATCGGCGCATATTTATTTTGACAACTTACGGTTCAATTAGTAGCATATCATAAAAGCTGAATTTTAGACTAAATTTGCTGGAAGGCACCAAGATGTCACATCTGAAACAATGGCATGCCATGCATGGTCTGGCATTTGTTATGCTTGGATTGTTGTGCTTGTCCATTCCGGCCGATGGCGACCCAGCGCCAAAAGCCGCCGCGGCGCAGGATGCCGCCAAGGAGCCGGCAGCGAATCCAAGCCATGAGGCGGCAGTTCCAGCGCCGGAGGCTGCGGTCAAGCCGGCGGAAAAGCCTGCGGCACAACCTGTTGCTGCGGCGCAGCCGGCGGTTGAGAAACCCGCGGCAAAACCGGCGGTCAAGGCGGAAACGAAGCCGGCGGACACTGCCGCGGCGGCCAAGGGTGCGGCGGAAGTTGAGGAAATAGATGATTTCTTCGAGGCATCTTCCGCCGAAACAGAAGATGTGCCGGAAATCCTGCCGCTGGCATCCGTAGCTTTGAAGGATGCCGGGGGGGCGGTTCCGGAAGGCGCGGTGCGCAAGGCCGGCAAACACGATTTGTGGCGCGTAGGCGCGGGCATGCTCTGGCGCTCGATCAAGACGCGTTCCTGGCGCGGTGGGTCATACGCCCGGAATTATCCCATTGCGGACAAGTCTTCGGATCATTCGGAAGGCGGAGGACGCGGCGCGTACACAGACGGCTACGTGGAGTCGGACGAGTGGACCGGTCTGGACGGCGAAACCTGGAATTGGGGCTACGACAGCCCCGGCCAGGTTGAAGGCAATACCCTGCGTTTGACATCCAGCGGCCGCGTGGTCACGGAATTTGACCGTGACACTCACATCAGCGAGAGCGTTTATTCCGATTCGGGAGAGAATGAACCGGGCGTGTATGTGTTCGCGCAACGGAAAATTTTCCGCGAGCCCAACTGGGATTGCCGTTTGCACCTGGATTTCATGCGCATCGGCTCTTCCGTCAGCGGCGCTGCCGCGAATTTCCGCGATGAGCAGCGTTGGGAGACCCGCGAAGAATCCGGCGTGGATGTTTATTCGCTGGAAGGCGCCGGCATCGCCGGGGATAGCGCGCCTTACCAGGGCAATTATTCGGACCCGGGCCCCTGCATTTCCACCGTGCCGTTGGGCAGCTCGAACGCCGGCGGACGGGTGCTGGATGAAGGGTCATATACGGCCTACAATGCCATCAAGCACGACTTGGATCTGCAGCTGCTGACATTTTCGATGGGGTTGTCGTTCAACTACCAGTTCCGGCGGCTGAACCTGGGCGGCGCCACGGGGCCGACGATCAACCTGGCGGAGACCGATGCCGTTTACGAAGAAACCCTGTATGAAAGCTGGAATGGCGCCCCGGCAAGCGTGCTCAAGGAATGGCGCGACGCGGAAGATGAAACGGAAACCATCTTCGGTTATTTTGTGCAGGCGGAAGCCGGATTGCGACTTACCAGCTGGGTGGAACTGGGCGTATTCGGCCGCTATGACTGGTTGGAGAACATCAACTGCGACATCGGCCCATCGCGCTATGTCGTCAACCCCGAAGGCGGCTCGCTGGGCGGCTCGTTGAGTCTGATTTTCTAGGCGCCGCCGTTCCGCATTTCCGCGCGGTTATGCGCGCAGCCTGGCGCACAAGGCCGTCTGGCGGCGCATGATCCGGTTGTTGCGGATGGCGATTTCCACCGCCTTGCGCGATCCCATGAGGCAAACCAGGCGCCGGCCGCGTGTGATGGCGGTGTACAACAGGTTGCGCTGCAGCAGGTGAAAATGCTGCGTGGCGAGCAGAATCACCACCGCCGGATATTCGCTGCCTTGCGACTTATGGATCGAGCAGGCATACGCCAGGCTCAATTCATCCAGTTCCATGGCCCGGTAGGACACGGCCTGGCCGTCAAAATCCACCGTCAATTGCCGGCTGTCGGCCTCCACGCGGGAGACGAATCCGATATCGCCGTTGTATACTTCCTTGTCGTAATTGTTGCGCAGTTGCATGACCCGGTCGCCCAGGCGGTAGGACCAGGCGTTGTATTGCAGTGCGGCCCCAGCGGGATTGATGGCCGCCTGCAGCGCCAGGTTAAGGGCGTCGGCGCCCAGTTGGTTGCGCCGCATGGGCGACAATACCTGGATTTCCGTCCGCGGGTCCAGGTTGAACCGCGCGGGAATGCGGCGGGCGGCGAATTCCACCGCGCGGTCGGCCAGGCGCGCGGGATCATCTTCCGGAACAAAGTAAAAATCCGATAGCGCGCCGCTTTCGGGCAATTCCAGCATGTGTCCGGCATTGACCAGGTGGGCGTTATGCACAATCCAACTGCGGTCATGCTGGCGGAACACCCGTTCCAGTTTTACGCTGGGGATGGTGTCCGATTCCAGCAAATCGCGCAGGACGTTGCCCGGCCCGACGCTGGGCAGCTGGTCGGCGTCGCCCACCATCACCAGGCGGGCATGGCTCGGCAGCGCGCGCAGGAAAGCGTGCATCAGCGCGATATCCACCATGGAAGTTTCGTCCAGGATGAACGCGTCGCCCGCCAGCGGATTCTGCGCGTTGTGTTCAAACCCTCCTCCCGGCCGGAACTTCAGCAGCCGGTGGATGGTCATGGCCGGATGGCCGGTGGCTTCTTCCATCCGCTTGGCCGCGCGCCCGGTGGGGGCGGCCATGCAGACCAGCATTTTTTTGACGCTCCAGATGTCGGCCAGGGCTTTGATGATGGTGGTTTTGCCGACGCCGGGTCCGCCGGTGATGAGTGCAATTTTCTGCGTTAAGGCCATCGCCAGGGCCTGCCGCTGCGCCGGCGCGAATTCAAGGCGCATGCGCGCCATGGCCCAGGCCAGGGCTTTTTCCTGGTCCAGCGCCATGGGCGGGGCCGCGTGGGAGCGCAGACGGGCCAGTTGCCGGGCCGCGCCTGTTTCCGCCTGGTGAATGGCCGGCAGGTACACGCGGTCTTCTTCCGCGACCACGGCCCGGTTTTCCGCCGCGGCATCCAGGGCCTGTTCCAGGATGGGCGTGGGGATGGCCAGCAAGCCGGCGGCTTCCGCCAGCAATTGTTCGCGGCCGGCATAGCAATGCCCTTCTTCCGCCATGGTCTGCAGGGTATGGACGATGCCCGCGGCGGCCCGATGCATTGAGTCGGCCGGAATGCCTATGCTGCGGGCAATACGGTCGGCGGTCTTGAAGCCGATCCCCCAGATGTCGGTTGCCAGGCGGTAGGGATTTTCGCGGATCAGGTTGATGGAGTGTTCGCCGTAAGCGCGATGAATGCGGGCGGCCTGGGCGGCGCCGATGCCGTGGGCGTGCAGGAAAACCATGATGTCGCGCACGGTTTTCTGGGCGTTCCAGGCGGCCTTGATCTGTTCGCGGCGCTTGCGCCCGATGCCTTCCACCGTTTGCAGGCGGGCGGACTCGCGTTCGATGATTTCCAGGGTCCGCTCGCCGAACTTTTTCACCAGGCGTTCGGCCAGCACCGGGCCGATGCCGTCAATCATGCCGCTGCCAAGGTAACGCCGTATGCCGTCAAGCGAGGTGGGGGCGGAACACACGATTTTGGCGGCCTGGAATTGCGCGCCATGCACCTTGTGGTGCTGCCATTGCCCTTCGGCTTCGAGGGTTTCGCCTTCCCACATGGCGGCGCAATTGCCGACGACGGTTACCGGGCGTCCCGCGCCGCGGACCCCGCGCGGATTTTTCAAGACGCAGACCGTATAGCCGGTTTCCGGGTTGCGAAAGACAATGTGATCCACTACGCCGGCTATGGTTGCAACCTCTGAATTTGAGCTTTGAGATTTCAAATTTGAGATTAAAAAGTCACGGCGGCGGCGGAATCGGCAGGCGCAGGGTGAGGCCGCCCGCCGCCTTAACTTCCAGGCTTTTTCTGAATGAGCCCGTTACTGGAACCGGATTCGGCGGGACGGCCGCCGCCGGGGTTGCGGATACGGCCGTCGTTGCAATCGCCGCCGGCGCGGGTGCGCCGGAGGCGGATGGCGGCGGGACAATGTCAGATGGCGCCGGCAGGGTGGACGCTGTGCGGGCGTCCTGGTCCGGCGCAGGCTGCCGCCCGGCGTGGAGCAGGTCCATTAGGTCTGCGCGCGATCTTTCGGAAATCTGCCGTTCTTCCTGGAGTTGGCGCAGCAGACCCTGGGTAAACCAGGCTCCCCCGGCGAGGATCAAGGTGAAAAGCACCGCGATGCCGGCGATGATGACCGCGAATTCCCGGCGAGCGCGCCGGCGTTCATGAGCCAGCATGCGCTCCATCAGGCGGTTGAGTTCTTCCACGGATGGAACGATCGCCGGCTTGGCCGGCAACTGGCGTTCCAGTTCCGGGTGCAGAATTTCCGGTTTGAATTTTTTGTGTTTGCTCATGTGCGCATCCGCCACCGGGATGCATTTAAAATACTTGAATTCAGCGGGCAATGCAATGTATAATTAAAACCGCTCGCAAATAATGCGGCAATCGCGCGCACGGGTGGCGGAATGGCAGACGCGTTAGTTTGAGGGGCTAATGACAGCAATGTCGTGCGGGTTCGATCCCCGCCCCGTGCACCACCAACTCCCCGATGAAAATAGTCCTGGCCAGCCGGAATCCGCATAAGCTTGATGAAATCCGCCGGATTTTCGCTTGCCCCGGCCTGGATTGGCTGGACAGCGCCGTCCTGGCCGCCATGCCGGAAGTGGTGGAAGACGGGAAAACCTTCGCGTCCAATGCCATCAAGAAGGCCATGACGGCGGCTTTATACGCCAAGTGCTGGGCCCTGGCGGATGATTCCGGTTTGGAAGTTGCCGCGCTCCAAGGCGCTCCGGGCGTGATCTCCGCCCGGTATGCCGGCATGCCCCGGAATGACGCGGCCAACAACGGCAAGCTGCTCCGGGAATTGACGGATGCGCCGGACCGGACCGCCCGGTTCTGCTGCGTGGTGGCCCTGGCCAGTCCGCGCGGCCGGGCGCAGGTGGTGGAGGGATATTGCCCCGGCCGGATCATTGAAATTCCGCGCGGCGGCGGCGGATTCGGCTATGACCCTTTATTCGTTCCCGACGGCTATGATCAGACATTTGCCGAAATGGATCCCGCACTGAAGAACCGCATTTCGCATCGCGCGCGCGCGTTCGAACAGGCGCGGCGCAAATGGGGCGGCCTGTTTGAGGTAGACTACGCCGATTGGCCGGCGCGGTAAGCGGCGCCGTTTGCCGGCGAGTTTTCCTTATTTCAATATTCCACGGTCCGTCAATCTCAACCGGCTGCTTGAATCAAACCGTTTTCTTGATTTTTTGTTTTTAATAGTTTTCCCGTGACAAATGCATAATTAAAGTTTGGGATAAATTGCCGTGGTTCGGTGGGCTGCTGGTGATGAATGCCATTTGTGTCGCTGGACTGAATCTTTCATTCCGCCGGCACAAGGTTGGTGGTGATGTCGGAGATACCGGTGGCTTATTATTCCCCCGGCAGGCTGCAGAGACGGTCGTCCGGCAGCAGCAGATTGTCAATCAGGCGTGTCCGTCCGATGCGGACGGCCAGGGCGGCGAGGATCGGCCGTTCAATGGTTTCGACGGGTTCCAGCGTGTTCTCATCCACTATGTCAGCGTAATCAATCCGGGCGGACGGAGTCTGCTGAATTTGTTCGGCCATGCGCCGGCAAATGCGGCGGGCGTCGCGCTCGCCGGCGCGGTAAAGCCGCCGGGCCAATTGCAGCGCGCGCATCAGGCAGAGCGCGTCGCGGCGCTCGCCGGGGGAAAGATATGAGTTGCGGGAACTCATCGCCAGGCCGTCCGGTTCGCGGATCAGCGGGGCAATGATTACCTGCACCGGGAAATTCAAATCGCGCGCCATGCGCCGGATGGCGCGCGCCTGCTGCGCGTCTTTCTGCCCGAACACGGCCACATCGGCGCGGGTGATATTGAAGAGCTTGGCGACCACCGTCAGGACACCGGCGAAATGGCCGGGGCGGGAAGCGCCGCACAGTCCCCGCGTCAGCGCGTTTTCCTGGATTTGGACGGAGTGGTCGGGCGCGTACATGGCGGAGGCGGGAGCGGGATGGAAAACCGCGTCTACTCCCGCCTCTTCGCAGAGCTGCCGGTCGCGCTCAAAATTACGGGGATATTGCTGGAAATCTTCGCCAGGTCCGAATTGCGTGGGATTGACGAAAATGGACAGGACTACCCGGTCGGCCGCCGCCCGCGCCTGTTGCACCAGCGAAAGATGTCCGGGATGCAGAAAGCCCATGGTGGGCACCAGTCCGATGGAGCGTCCGGAGCGGCGCCAGGCGCCGGCGGTATCCGACATTTCAGCTATGGATTCTATGATTTGCATTTTTTTCTGCGCTGCGCGGGACGGGAGTTTGCGTTCCGCCGTTCGCCCATCGGTTGCGATGTGAGAACAATGCGGGTCAATATGTGTGCGCCTTGTCGGGGTATTTTCCCGATTCCACTTCATGCCGGTAGGCGGCGAAGGCTTGTTGCATGGCGGCGCCCAGTTCGGCGTAACGTTTGACGAATTTGGGTTGGAATTCGGAAAACAAGCCCAGCATGTCGGGAGTCACCATGATCTGTCCGTCGCAATCCGGCCCCGCGCCGATGCTGATGGTGGGAATGCGCAGGGCGCGGGTAATCCGGCGCCCGAGAATTGCCGGCATGCATTCCAGGACAATCGCGAAGGCGCCGGCGGCTTCCAGGGCGCGGGCATCCCGCAGCAGCGCCGCGCTTTGGGCCGGCCGCCGGCCCTGGACCTTGTATCCGCCGATGGCGCGCACGCTCTGCGGAGTGAGTCCGATATGGGCCAGCACCGGGATGCCGGTTTGGATCAGGCGGCGGATCAGAGCTGCCCGGCAGGCGCCGCCCTCGATTTTAACGGCATGCGCGCCGGATTCCTTTAACAGGCGGCCGGCGTTGAGGATGGCGGTTTCCTCGGAGACCTGGTAGGAGAGGAAAGGCATGTCCGCCACGACCAGCGCATTGCTCACGCCCCGGCTGACGGCGGCGGTATGGTAGGCCATCTCGTCCATGGTAACCGGCAGCGTGCTGGCATGGCCCTGCACGGTCATCGCCAGCGAATCGCCCACCAGGATCAGCGGAATCCCGGCCTCGTCCAGGCGGCGGGCGGTGATGAAATCATAAGCTGTAAGGCAGGCGATTTTACGGCGGCTTTTCAACGCCTGCAGCTTGGGCACGTTCCATTTTTCAGATTGCATGATTTACCATGTCTGGGCGAATAATTTAACGCGTCCTCCCTCCGGCAGCCGTCCCAGGATTTCCGCCACGGTGGCGGTTTGCCCGGGCAGGAGCAGGTTGGGTCGGAGATCGGCCAGCGGCTGCACGACAAAGCGGCGTTCGGCCCAGCGGGAGTGGGGCACGCGCAATGCGCGGCTGCGGTAAATTTTTCCGCCAACGTATATGATGTCAATATCAATCGGGCGCGGGCTATTGGGAACGACCGGCGGCGCGCGTCCAATTCGTTTTTCAATTTGCTGGAATAATTTTAGCAGACGCGGGGCGGAAATCAAGGTCTCGATGATAATTACGGCATTCAAAAAAAGCAGGCCCCGATGTTCAGCGGGCACGCCCACCGGCTCGGTTTCATAGATCGGCGATTGGGCGGCCAGGGCGATGCCCGGACAGGCAAGGATGAGGTCGCGCGCGCGCGTCAAACTGGCCTGGCGATCGCCGAGATTTGCGCCCAGGCTGAGAGCTGCTTCCATCTTGACTCGGCTTTCTGCTAAAGCTCCGCCGCGAATCCCAGCACATCCTGCATGTTGTAGAGTCCCGGCGTGCGGTTTTTTACCCACAACGAAGCCCGCAGGGCGCCGGCGGCAAAACATTCGCGCCGGGTGGCGCGATGGGTCAATTCCACGCGTTCGCCGTCGCCGGCGAAGATCACCGTGTGGTCGCCCACCACGTCGCCGCCGCGGACGGCGTGCATGCCGATCTGACCCGGAATCCGGGCGGCTTGCGCGCCCTGTCGTCCGTGCGCCAGCGTCGCGCCCGGGGTTTGCCGGCGGGCGATGGCGGCATTTTCCGCCAGGCGCAGGGCCGTGCCGCTGGGCGCGTCTTTCTTGCGGCGGTGATGCATTTCCACAATTTCAATGTCGTAATCGGAAAGGATGCCGGCCAGTTTGCCGGTCAGCGCGAACAGCACGTTGACGCCCAGGCTCATGTTGGGCGCCCAGACGATGGGGGTTTTGCCGGCGGCGCGGCGGATGTCTTCGCTTTCCTCCTGGTTCAGCCCGGTGGTGCCGATCACCATGGGTTTGCCAATGGCGGCCGCCCGGAGGGCGGCCGCCCGGGTGGCGGAAGGGAAGCTGAAATCAATCAGGACCTCCGCACCGGCCGTGGCTTTTTCCCAGTTGTCGGTGATGGAGACGCCGTTTTCGGTGACGCCGGCCAGAATCCCGGCATCCTTGCCCAGCAGCGGCGATTGGGGCGCTTCCAGGGCGCCGGACAGGACCGCTTCCGGCATGCCGGCCATGACGCGGATAATCGCCTGGCCCATCTGGCCGCCGGCGCCCAATATGGTTATTTTGTGCATGCGCAAGTCCTCAAAGCAGTTTCAATTCACGCAGGATGCCCGCCAGTTTTTCCCGCAATTCCGGACGCAAAGTGGTCAGCGGCGGCCGGTAAATTTCTTCAATCAATCCCTGCAAGGCCAGCGCCGCCTTGATGGGAATCGGGTTGGTGTCCATAAATATCCCGGTGAACAGCCGGAAACACTGGCGGTGCAGGTTCCGCGCCTGCACCCAGTCGTCCGCGAGAGCGGCATGCACCATGCGGGCCACCAGTTGCGGCGCGGCGTTGGAAGCCACGCTGATCACGCCCCGGGCGCCCATGGCCATCATCGGCAGCGTCAGCGGGTCATCCCCGGAAAGCACGCAGAGATCGCATTCCTGCAGAATCTGGCTCACCCGCAGGACATTCCCGGCGGCTTCCTTGATTGCCGCGATGTGCGGATGCCGGCTCAAGCGCGCCACGGTTTCGAGGGCGATTTCAACGCCGCAGCGGCCGGGGATGTTATAAAGCACCACCGGCAAACCCAGGTCCGCCACAGCGTGGAAATGGCGGTAAAGCCCTTCCTGGTTGGGCTTGTTGTAATACGGCGTAACCTGCAGTGTGCCGTCGGCGCCGCAATCCCGGGCGGCCTTGGTCAGTTCCAGTGCTTCGCGGGTGGAATTGGCGCCGGTGCCGGCGATGACCTTGATCCGGCGCCGGCAGCATTTCACCGCCGCTTCGATGACGCCGAGATGTTCGTGAAAATCCAGGGTGGGGGATTCACCGGTGGTGCCGACGGGCACAATGCCGTCCATGCCGCCGGCAATCTGGCGTTCGATCAGCGCTTCCAGTTTGCCGTAATCCACTTCGCCGGCGGCATTGAAAGGCGTAACGATAGCGGTATACGCGCCTTCAAACATAATGGAACTCCCGTAAAACTAATTAAGCAACCATAACGGGCAAAGGCCCCGGCCTGAACCTGTTTGCGCGATGTTTATTTCTGAGCCAATTTCAAAAGCCCTGCCCAAAAGGCCGGGGTGGAACCCGGCCCTCCAAAATGGGTTGATGTTGCATTTTGGAGGGACGACTTCCACGTCGTCCGAGATTTTTTAAAAACAGCACTCTAACTTGAAATCCAGCCGCAGGGTAGCGCGGGCGTTCCCGTGCGTCAAGTCAAATCAGGCGCCATTCCATCCGGCGTCCGGGCGCGGTCAAACCTGCGCGGTGCGGAAGAGGTCGGCGATGGTTTCCGCGCGGCGGATGCGGCGCAATGCGCCGCGGCGGGTGATCAGGTATTCGGCGCTGCGCAGGCGGTTGTTGTAGTTGTGCCCCATGGCGTAAGCGTGGGCGCCGGCATTGTGAATCACGATGAAATCCCCCACCGCCGCCCGGGGCAGCCGCCGGTCGCGGGCGAACTGGTCGTTGTTTTCGCAGAGGCGTCCGACGACGTTCACCGTTTCCTTCCGGCGGGGCGCCGCGCGGCCGGCTGGGAGCACGCTGATATGGTGGTACGCGTCGTAAATGGCGGGCCGCGGCAGATCGTTCATGCCCGCGTCAATGCCCACGAATTTTTTCCAGCCCTGCTTGATGACATGCACGCGGCCCACCAGCCAGCCGGCGTCGGCGGCGATGTAGCGGCCGGGTTCGGCCATCAGGACGGGTTCCGGCAGATTGGCGCCGCAACGGCGGTCAAACGCGCGCCGGACGCCGCGCGCCACCTTGTCCAGGTCCAGGCTGCGCTGTTCCGGGCGGTAAGGCACGCCGAATCCGCCGCCGATGTTGATGCGTTCGATCGCGACGCCCGCCCGGCGGTTGATTTCGGCGGCCAATTCCAGCAGACGGTCGGCGACGGCGGCGAAATAATCTTCGTCCAGCACGTTGCTGCCGGTCATGGCGTGCAGGCCGAATCGCCGCGCGCCCAGCGCGCGCGCCTGCCGGTAAGCTTCGGCGATCCGGTCGGCGGGCACGCCGTATTTGGCGTCGGGTCCCGCCAGCACCAGGCTGCGCATGCCGCCGCGGGCGATGCCTGGATTGACGCGGAAGGATATGAATTCCGGCATTCCCAGCCGCCGGATGGCGGGCAGCATGCTGATGTCGTCCAGGTTGAGCATGAAAGCGCCGGTTTTCAGGACGAAGCGGAATTCCGCCGGCGTGGTGTAATTGCCCGTGTACATGCCCCGGGCGCCCAGGCGCCGGGTGATCCAGGCTTCCGCCTCGCTGGAGGCGTCCGCGCCGTAACCTTCGCTGAAAATGATTTTCAGCAGGGCCGGGTTGGTGTTGGCCTTCACGGCAAACAGCGGCTGGAAATCGGGGAAATGGCGGCGGAAGGCTTCGCGGAACCGCGCGCAGTTATCACGCAGACGCCGTTCTTCGTAAATGAAGAAGGGTGTGGCATAGCGGCCGGCGGCGCGCCGTATGTCGGCTGCCGGCAGGTAAATTACGTTCGGGTTGGAATTGTTTCGGTCCATGCTGGGGCGGCACGGCAAATCATGGCGCGCGCCGTCATCCCGCCGCGGCCGGGTTTTCCTCCGGCGCGGCGCCGGCGGATTCCCCGGCTTCGGCGGCGGATGATCCATCGAGTTCGGCATGCCATTCGGCGCAGGCGTCGTCCAGCATGTCCAGCGCCTCGTCCACTTCCTGGGGCTTGACGTTCAGCGGCGGCAGGAAGCGGATGACGTTGCCGGCCGTCGCCAGGGTGATCAGGCCCATGTCCATCAGGCGCTGTTCCAGGGGTTTGGACGGCTGATCCAGCACCAGCCCGAGCATCAGTCCCTTGCCGCGGACTGCCACCAGGTGCGGATACTTCTCCGCCAGCTTCTGCAAGCCCTGCTGGAGCCGCTGGCCCATCAGCATGGCGTTTTGGAGCAACCCTTCATTCTTGATCACCTGCAGCGTGGCCAGCGCGGCGGCGCAGGCCAGGGGCGTGCCGCCGAAAGTGGTGGCATGCCGTCCAGGCTGGAAAACGTCGGCCAGTTTGCGGTTCGTGAGAATGGCGCCGATGGGGAACCCGCTGCCCAGGGCCTTGGCCATGGAGCAGGCATCCGGCTCGATGTTGTAGGACTGGAATCCGAACCAGTTGCCCGTGCGGCCCATGCCGCACTGGACTTCGTCGCAGAGCATCAGGATATCTTTCTCGTCGCAGAGTTCCCGCAACCCCTGGATAAATGCCGGCGTGGCGGGAACGATGCCGCCTTCGCCCTGGATGGCTTCCACCAGCACCGCCGCCGTGCGCTCGGTGACGGCCGCGCGCACGGAATCGAGGTTGTTGAATTCGGCCTGGACGAACCCGGACGGCAGCGGATCAAATCCCAACTGCACTTTTTCCTGGCCGGTGGCGGTCAGGGTGGCGAGGGTGCGTCCATGGAAGGAATTGCGCATGGCGATGATTTCATGGCGCTTGCGGTCATGGCCCCACAACCGGGCCAGTTTGATCAAAGCCTCGTTGGCCTCGGCGCCGGAATTGCAGAAAAAGCACTTGCCGTGCAGCGCCAGTTCGGAGATTGCCTTGGCCAGCCGGCCCTGGTTTTCAGTGTAATAGAGGTTGGAGACATGCATCAGCTGGGCCGCCTGCCGGGAAATCGCTTCGACAACGGCGGGATGGCTATGGCCGACATTAAGCACGGAAATGCCGGCCAGAAAGTCCAGGTAAACCTTGCCGTTGCTGTCCCAGAGCTTGGCGCCCTTGCCGCGCACAAATACCACCGGCTGGCGGGCGTATGAAGGGACCACGTAATGATCAAACAGGTCAATGATGTCGTTGGTATCAGTCATTTTTTACTATCTCCGTTCCTATTCCCTGATCGGTGAATATTTCCAGCAAAAGCGAGTGGGGCAGGCGTCCGTCAATGATATGTACTTTCTTCACGCCGGCGGACAAGGCGTCAAGCGCGCCCTGGATTTTCGGCAGCATGCCCCCGGCGATGACGCCGGTTCTGATCAAATCCACGACTTCGGCCTGGCTGAGCGATGAAATCACCGATTGCGGATCGGCGGGATCGCGCAGGATGCCCGGCACATCGGACAGGAAAACCAGCTTACGGGCCTGCAGGGCGCGGGCCAGGGCGGCGGCGGCTTCGTCGGCGTTGATGTTGTAAATCTGGCCGGCTTCGTCGCGGGCCAGGGGTGTGACGACCGGCACCATACCGGCGCGCAGGCAGGCGCGCACCGGTTCCGGCTGGACTTCGACCACCCGGCCGACGAATCCCAGTTCCACGGGTTGTCCGGTTTGCGGGTCCATGGGCGTGTGTTTGCGGGCGCGCAGGATGCTGGGCCCCTGGATGCCGACGGCGCGCGCGCCGCGGGCCACCAGGGTTTCGACGATTTCAACGTTGACTTCATGGTTGAGCACTTCCGCCACCAGCCGCATGGATTCCCCGTCGGTAACCCGCAGGCCGTGGCGGAAAACCGGCTGGAGCCCGGCGGCCTGCATGCGGCGCGAGATGGCCTTGCCGCCGCCGTGCACCACCACCGGGCAAAGTCCGGCGCTTTCCATGAAGGCGGTGTCGGTCAGAATGCTGTCATGGCACGATCGCTTTTCCATGGCGCTGCCGCCGAATTTAATGACGACGGTTTCGCCGCGGAAGGATTGAATGTACGGCATGGCTTCAATCAGCACGCCGGCTTTTTCGATAATCGTTTGCATGCGGTCAGGTCATGTAAGCGGCGTTAATGGCGACGTATTGGTCGGAGCAGTCGCAGGTGTAAATCACCGCGCCGGACCGGCCCTGGTGCAGGTCCACTTCCAGCGTGAATTCCGGGAGGGCAATGACGGCATGGAGGTCTTCCTCCGGCAACCCCGCGGATTGCCCGGCGCGCACTGCGCACTTTCCGTTGTAGGCGATGTCAATCAACTCGGGGCGGATGGGCGCGCCGGAGTAGCCGGCGGCGCAAATCACGCGCCCCCAGTTGGGGTCGGCGCCGAACCAGGATGTTTTTACCAGCAGCGATTGGGCGATGGCGCGGGCGACGCGGCCGGCGGCGCGCCGGCCCGGCGCGTTGCGCACGCGCACGGTGACCAGCTTGGTGGCGCCTTCGCCGTCGCGCACGATCATCAAAGCCAGTTGCAGCGCCAGGCTGCGCAATGCGTTCCGGAACCGCGGCCAATGCGGGTGGCCCGGGCGCAGAACCGCATTACCCGCGGCGCCGTTGGCCAGGCAGAGCACCGTGTCGTTGGTGCTCTGGTCGCCGTCCACGGTAATGCAATTGAAGCTGCGGTTGACGGCGTCGCGCAGGGCGGTTTGCAGCGCGCCGGGTTCCACGGCGGCGTCGGTGGCGATGAAGGCCAGCATGGTGGCCATGTTGGGCGCAATCATGCCCGAACCCTTGGCCATCCCGCCGATGGCGACAGGTTTTCCGTCAATTTCCAGGCGCAGCGCGGCTTGTTTGCGGCGGGTATCGGTGGTCATGATGGCGCGCGCGGCGTCCGCGCCGCCGTCGGAGGCGAGTTTGCCGGCGGCCTGGCGGATGCCGTTGTTGATCAGGTCCATCGGCAGGGGGCGTCCGATGGTTCCCGTGGAGCAGACGAACACCGTGGCGGCGGGGATGCCGAGGAGTTCCGCCGTCAGTTCCGCCATGGCCTGCGCATCCTGGTCGCCGTGCGCGCCGGTGCAGGCGTTGGCGTTGCCGCTGTTGATGATGATCGCCTGGCCGATGCCGCCGGCCAGGTTGGCGCGGTCGAGTTTCACCGGCGCCGCCTGCACGCGATTGGATGTGAAAACACCGGCGGCGGCGGCGGGGACCGCGGAGTAAATCAAAGCCATGTCCGGCCGGCCGGGCTTGATGCCAGCGCAAACGCCGCAGGCCTGGAATCCTGCGGGAGAGGTAATGCCGCCATCGTGAATTGCTTGCGCTTGATTTTTCACTAAAATTTCACCGCGAAAAAACCGGGCATGCCAGGTGAAATTTTTAACGTTTGGAGAATTGGAAACGTTTGCGCGCGCCGGGCTGGCCGGGCTTGGTGCGTTCGCGGGTGCGCGGATCGCGCGTCAGGAATCCGCTGTTTTTGAGCACCGCGCGCAGGGAATTGTCGAATCCCACCAGGGCGCGGGCAATGCTGTGGCGCAGGGCGCCGGCCTGGCCGGCGGGTCCGCCGCCGCGCAGCCGCGCCTTGATGTCAAACCGCGTCTGGCTGTTCGTGATCGCCAGCGGTTGCAGGGCGAAGTTCCGGTGGGCGGCGACGGGAAAGTATTGTTCCAGGGTGCGTCCGTTGACGGTCAGAACGCCGGCGCCTTCCGACAGCCAGACGCTGGCAATGGCTTCCTTGCGCCGGCCGGTGGCATTGATGACGGGCTTTGCGGATTCCACGGGCATTAGGTCCTCCAGTATTTTAAATTCCCAGGGCCTGCGGCGCTTGGGCGGCATGCGGATGCTCGGCATCCGGGTACACTTTCAAACGCTTGAAGGCGGAGCGCATCAAACGGTTCTTCGGCAGCATGCGCCGCACGGCATCGTACACCATGCGTTCCGGATTTTTGGCGCGGATCACGGCGGCCTTGGTTTCCTTGAGGCCGTGGCGATAGCCGGAAAAATCGGTATAAATTTTTTGTTCTTCCTTCTTGCCGGTCAGCTTCACTTTCCGGGCGTTGATTACGACCACGTAATCGCCGGTGTCCACATGCGCCGTGTAAATCGGCTTGTGCTTGCCGCGCAACACGTCCGCCACGCGCACCGCCAGCCGGCCCAGAGATTTTTCGGAAGCGTCAACCAGATGCCAGGCGTGTTTGATTTCAGACGCCTGCGGTACGGTTGTTTTCATGCCTGCATCTCCTTTAAAGCCGCTAACCATAGCTGAAATGCGGCGCCGTGTCAATCCCGATTTTGCAGAAATTTTGCGATTTCGCCCCACCAAGACGCTCCCGGGGAATATTGCAGGTTATTGTGGCCGGCCGCCTGGCGCCAGAGGCGCTTGGGGCCCGGATAACTTTCATACAAACGCCGGCTTGAAGCGGCGGAAACGACTTCGTCATGATCCGCCAGCAGGAAGGCCGCCGGGCCGCGGTAATGCTGCAAGGCCGCCCCGCTGTCATAGCGATCGCGCAGGAGCAGGCGGACGGGCAGCCAGGGATAATGCCGCCGTCCCACATCGGCCAGGTTGAGGAATGGCGCGATCAGCAGCAGGCCGGCCACCCGCTCCGGATGGCGGGCCGCCAGCGCGGCCGCTACGCCTGTTCCCAGAGATTCGCCGGCCACGAACAAAGGCCTCCCGTCCGCCGGCACGCTCCGGAGCGCCTCTTCCGCGGCCGCGATCAAGGCCCGTTCTGAAGGCCGCCCCGCGCGCGCGCCGTAGCCCGGGTATTCCAGCAGCAGGGTTTCCCAGGGCGGGTCCAGCGCGCGGAAGCCGGCGTCAAAATAAATCCTGTCGAGGGCCTGCCCGGCGTTGCCGTGCAAAACCAGCACCCGCGGCGCTCCCGGAATTTCCGACGCCGTCCGCCAGCCGATCAACGCTCCCGCCGCGTTCCGCCAGGGGCGCAGGCCGGCTTGTTCCGCCAGGGCCAGCAGCGCGCCGGCGCGGGAGCGGCTGGGATGGTAGATCAAGCGATGCTGGCACAGGGCGCAGCAGACAACTACGCCCAGGTAGCTCAGGGCGGCGATGCGCAAGCCGGCGATTACGGGATAGGGCAGGTGCATGGCGCCATGGCTTTCTTTCTTTCCGGCGCGGATTCAGGTCTGGTTGCCGGGCGCCGGCGGGGCTGCCGGCGCCGGCAGGTTCAGTAAATCAAGCACTTCCTGGCGGACATGATCGAGCTGTTCCAAATCCAGCATGGGGTCGGCAATCAGGAAGGTTTCCGCCGTCCGGCGATGCTCGTAAACCCGGGTCAGGCGGCCGTCCGGGCGTTGCTGGACGTCTTTTTCAATCAGGATGCGGCGGCGTTCGAGCATGACGGCCAGGATATAAATGACATTCAGCCGCGCGGGATCGGCCTGTTCCATCAAATCGCGCAGCATGCGTTCCACATTTTCGCGGTTGAGCGGTTCCGGCGCCGCCGGCGGCGGCGCGCGGAATACGCCCTTCCACTGGCTGACCAGGGTTGCGCGCGGAGCAGGCCGGGCGGCCCAGCATGCCAGGCAGTGATCCTGGCGCTGATAGCCTTCCTTGTTGAACAGCAGGGCGGAAACATATTCCTGGCCGTCGTTAAAAGGTTGCTGGCATTGAGCGCAGGCGGGGCTGCGCGGCTTGATGTCCCAATCCGGATTAGCGCCAAAATAAGGGTTAGGCATTTTTCATCACCATTTTGCGGCATTTCCAGAAATACATGCTGCCGGAAATTACCGTCAGCACGGTCACCAGCCAGACGCTGGCGATAATGATGTAATGGAACCAGCGGTTGAAATAGCCATTGATGAATTCCGGCAGTTGCCGGGCGTTCATGCACAAGGGCAGGATTTCATCGCGCAGCGCCAGGCCCAGCATGATGGCGGCGATCACGATGATTTGCCAGATGGTTTTATGTTTGCCCCAGCGTTCGGCGGAAATGATCCGGCCCTGGCTGGCCGCCAGGAGCCGCAGGCCCGTCACCAGGAACTCGCGGGCGATGATGATCACGGTGATGAACGCCGGCACAATCTGGTCCAGGGCGGTGAAGCATATGAAGGCCGAACATACGAGGATTTTATCGGCCAGCGGATCCATCAGCTTGCCGAAAATGGTGGTGCCGTAAACATTGCGCGCCAGCCGTCCGTCCCAGTAGTCGGTCAAGGCCGCCAGCAGGAAAAACAGGAGGGCGGCGGACTTGCCGTAGGGAATGGGCAGGGAGAGGCAGGCGGTCATGACCAACGCCATGACCAGCCGGCTGATGGTTAACTTGTTGCACAGATTCATCGGTATCATCCGGCGCAATGCGCGGCGCGCTCCGACGCCGGCCGCGCTTCCATGTCGTAGCCGCGGACGCCGGTATAACGGGCCTGGACAAAGGTCCCCGGGCGGCAGCGCCGGGACGCGCCATCCAAAAAAGTTACGCCGTCCACTTCCGGCGCGCAGGAAGCGGAGCGCGCGAGCATGACGCCGGGGCGGCGCGGGGCCGGCGATTCAACCAGCAGCAGCGCGGTTTGCCCCAGCCGCGCCCTGGCAGTTTCCGCCACGCGGCGCCGCTGCCGCAGCATCAATTGGCGTTCGCGCAGCAGCATGGTGCGGGCGGCGGCGCGCGGTTTCAGGTCGGCCGCGGGCGTGCCGGATTCAGGCGAAAATTTGAATACTCCCAGGTGGTCGAAGCGGACGGCCGCTGTAAAGTCCAGCAGGTGTGCGAAATGGCGCGGTGTTTCGCCGGGGAAGCCCACCAGGCAGGTGGTGCGCAAAGCGGCATCGGGCAGCCGGCGGCGGATTTCGCGGAACAGGTTTTCCAGGCCGCCGCGCGGCAGCGGCCGGCGCATGGCCGCCAGCATTTCGGGATGGCTGTGCTGGATGGGGAGGTCCAGGTAATGGCAGACCCGCGGCAGTTCCCCCATGGCGTCCAGCAGTTGTTCCGTGACGCGGGCGGGATGGCCGTAAAGGAGGCGAATCCAGAACCGGCCGCCGAGAGCGTTCAACGCGCGCAGCAAACGCGGCAGGTTGGCGCCGCCGTGCAAATCGGCGCCGTAGGCCGTGATGTCCTGGGAAATCAGATTCAATTCGCGGACGCCGCGCTGCAGCAGGTCTTCCGCTTCCCGGACGATGGCCGCGATGGGCCGGGAGCGGTGGGCGCCGCGGATGGCGGGAATGGCGCAGAAGGCGCAGCGGTTGTCGCAGCCCTCGGCGACCTTCAGGTAGGCATAAGCGCCGGGCGTGAACAGCGGCCGTCCGGCGGGCGGTTCAATCACCCGGCGGGCGTCCTGGGTGATGTGCCGGATGCCGCTTTCGCCCTGGGCCAGCCGCCGCAGCACCAGGCCGATTTCCGGGATGGCGTCCAGCCCGACAAAGGCGTCCACTTCCGGAAGTTCGCGCGCCAGTTCGGCGCGGTAACGCTGGGGCAGGCAGCCGCAAACCATGACCGCCCGGCAGCGTCCGGCGGCTTTCCAGGCGCAGGCTTCCAGGATAGCATTGATGGATTCCTCCCGCGCATCGCGGATAAAGGCGCAGGTGTTGACCAGGACGATATCCGCTTTTTCGGGCCGGGCGGCCAGGTTGAATCCGGCTGACCGGGCATGCGCGGCGATGATTTCGGAATCCACCAGGTTTTTGGAGCAACCCAGGCTGATCATCCCGATGGTGGCGGGGACGGATGATATGGCGGCCGGCTTGGACATGATCCGGGGGACGGCGGTTCAATGGTTCAGGGGTTCAAGGTTCAGCGGTTCAGGGGTGAAAGGTTCAGGGGTTCACGGTTAAGCGGTTCAGCGGTTACGGACAAATGTTCCAGCTTGAGCTGCATCGCGGATTTTAAGAATCCGTTTCCGGCGCGGGGGTTGGCGCCGGCGTGGATGCCGGCGCCAGCGTGCTTGACGATCCGGACCCGGTGTCGGCCGCCGGGAGTTTGGAAGCAGCCGGCGCGTCCAGCTTGACGGCCGGCGCGGATCCCGCCGCGCGCTCGGCGCGTTGCAGCATGGTCAAGGCCATTTCAGCCTGGGTGTTCCAGGCGCTTTCGGGATTTTCCAGGATAAAATTTTCATACACCGCGCGCGCGGCGGCGTAATCCTGCTGGCGCGCCAGGCAACGGGCTTTGCCTAACAGGGCCTGCGGCGCGAGGTAATGCTTTGGATGCGCGGACAGCAGGCGCTCAAAATCGGCCAGGGCCTCCGCGGTGTCACCGCGGGCTTCGCGGCACATGGCCAAGCCTAGTTCTGCGGTCAGGGCCAGTTTATGGCCGGGGTAAAGCGCCTGGAATTGGCGGTAAGCTTCCTGCGCGGCATCGTATGCGCCGGCGTGGTATTTGGCGTTGGCCAGCGCCAACAGCGCCATGGGCGCCGCCGGCGTGCGCGGATGCTGTTTGACGATTTCCTCCCATTGCGCGGGAGCGCGGGCGATTGCCAGCATCTGAAAGGCCTGGTCGGCGGACTGCCGCCCGTGCCAGACCCAGACCAGCGCGCTGGCGCAAACAACAACCACCACTGCCAGACCGGCCAGCAGGGGGATTCGATACTGCGCGGCCAGTCGGAGCCACCCGGGTGACGGGGGGGGCGGGGCGCCGGCGGGGGGGTGGACGGCGGGTTGCGAGGTAAATGCATCTGATGACATGGGCGACCTTTCCGGCATAACTGGCCTTAAAAGCATATGATTGCGCAAAAACCGGATATTATTTTACATTTGTCCGGCCTTCAAGTAAATTATGCCTTTAATTTTTGGGAGAGCAACATGTTCCAAAGGATTGCGGTGCGCCGAATGGTCCGGCTGGCGGCGTTGGCGGCCTGCCTGGCGGCCGGCGCGGCCATGGCGCAGCATAATTACCAGAATTACCTGGTGGGCGACCGCGCGTCCGGCATGGGTGGCGCAGTGGTGGCCAGCGCGGACTCGGTGGACGCCTGTTACTACAACCCTGCCGGCCTGACGCGCCTGGCGGGCAATACCATTTCCCTCTCCGGCAGCCTTTACGGCCGGCAGTCCTACCGGGCGGAAGATGCATTTTATGCCGGGGAAGATTTCAAGTATGACTCCTTTGTCAGCATTCCGACCACCGTCGGCGGGTTGTGGAAGATATCCGAACGCAACGCGCTGGCATTTGCGGTATTCATGCCGGACCGCGTTTCCAGCAGCGAGATGTCTTCCTTCCGCGAAGGCCTGCATGTGTACAATTATAACGCCGACGACCAGACCCTCTGGATCGGGCCGGCCGCAGCCTGGGAAGTCACCCCGGAATTTTCGCTGGGCGCGGCGGTTTTCGCGGTGTACCGCTCCTACAATGAATTCCTGAGCATTCTCTACCGCGACGAGGATGTCGGATATGCCCGCGGGCAGAATTTCAAGGATTGGGGGGCGCTGGCCAGTTTCGGCGTCCAGTACCAGGCGCTGGAAAAGCTGCGGTTGGGCGCAATGATCCAATCGCCATCGCTGCATGTCTGGGGCGAAGGTTCCTACCAGGAAAATCTCGTAACGCCGGCGGACACGGAAAACATTTTTGCGGAAGACATGGATACCGACAATCGCGTGCCGGCGCAGATCAGCGTGGGGGCCGCCTGGGCCGAGCCGCTGAAATACACCCTGGAACTGGATGTGTCTTATAATTTCGGCCATGAATTCGACTTGCTTGCCTGGGGCGAGGGGGCCGAGCGGCTGGAATTGAAAATCAACCGCGCGGCCGTGATCAACGTCAATGCGGGCGTGGAATATTATTACCGGGAAATCTATCCGCTGCGGGCCGGCTTTTTCACTGATTTTTCGGCCTCGCCCGGCGTGGATCCGGAAGAGCAGGGCAATGCCCCGCGCATTGACGCCTACGGTATTTCCGCCAGCGTGGGCAAAAAGCTGGAACACATTTCGGTGAACTTCGGAGTGATTTACGTGTTCGGCAGCGGACGCAGCCTGGGTTGGCATGACCTGGGCGAGGACATGCGCCTGGTCTCCACTGCCGCCCGCCAGGACAACATATACCTGGTGGTCAACACCGCTTATATGTTTTAATCCGGCGCCCGGCGCCGGCGGCCGGGCTGCCGGCGTGTCCCTGCCGCCGGAAAACGCTGGGGGTCAGGCCGCTGACATTTTTGAATGTCCGGCAAAAAACGTAGATCGAACTGTACCCGCACAGGTCGGCGATTTCCTTCAAGCTTAAGTTGGTCGCATGCAAAAGCATCGCGGCGCGATTGGCGCGGAAATTGCGGATGTAGCCGCCCAGGCCCATGCCCGTCTCCCGCCGGAATTTCATGGCCAGGTTATTGGCGGACATGCCCATGGGCTGCGCCAGTTCCCGGATGCCGATGGGCGTTCGGATTCTGGCCAGGATCGCACGTTGCAGCGTCAACATCCAGGCACTGCTTCGGGGCGGCATGGTTATGGCGGCGCCGGGTTTGGCCGGAAGTGTCGCGCAAGCCTGCGCCAGCTTCAGCAGCATGCGCCAAAGCTGGGTTGCCACCAGCCCGTTATCTGTCGGGATCGTCCGGTCGGCAGAGGTGTAAAACAGCAGCAATTCCCTGAAATCGGCCAGGCTGGGCAGCGGAAGCGTAACCAGCCGGTTGCGGAGCGGCGTCAGCAGGCTGGGCTCCGCGGATTCAAACGAGACATATACCCAGAGCAGGCGTTTTTCCTGGAGCTGTTCATAATAGTGAAACTGCTGGGGAAAAATCAACAGCGCCTGGCCGGGCCTGATGCGCAAGGGGACGTCATCCAGGACAATCGTGCCGGCGCCGCCCAGGTTGACGAGCAAACTGTGCGCGCAAATGTTGGCTCGCTTCGGGTGGTACGGCAGCAAATGCGGCGAACGTTTCGTGATGCTGATGGATTTTGGCAATTCCGTATAAGCACTGCAGACGCCCGCCAAATAACGGTCAGACCCCGGCAAAAACGCCGCCTGTTTGGCGATAAACGCAATCATTCCGGCCTGGTTGTGCATGGAGGGCATGTGTTAAATTGCCAATAATCTGATTGATAATGCTATTGCATCCAGCCTGGCGGTCAGCATAGTATCCTGCCGTTGATATGTAAATATTTTTTTGCCCGATAGCCTGGCTGCGCAGTTGCGCGTCCGCCGCATGCCGCAGCGGCTGGGTGGCGTAGAGGAGCTATTATGTCGAACGCCGGGAACCGGTTCCTGATCTATAACATTCCGTTGCGCGGGGAAGACACCGCTCCGCTCTATACCAACTGGCAAATTGCGGCGGATTTGCGGCAGTGGCTGAATGCGGAAAAATTGTGCGCTACATGGTTGCTGCGCTATGACGTGTTGGCGGATGCGGCCAAGACGGCTTTCTGCCAGTCCCTCGGCCCGTCGCACGAGACCGGCGTCTGGCTGGAAATCACGGCGTCCCATGCCAAGGCCGCCGGCGTGCCATATCGGCTGGCGGCCGGCCAGGAATGGTGGTGGGCCGAGCATTCGCTGACCATCGGTTACCATCAACCGGAGCGGCGCCGCTTGCTGGACACCGCCATGGAAGCCTATTTCAAGGTGTTTCGCCGGTATCCGGCCGTGGTTTCCATGTGGATGATTGACACGTTTTCCGTGGAATACCTGGCGGAAAAATACGGCGTTAAAACTTTCGGCTTGTGCCGCGACCAGTATGGCGTAGACGGCTACAGCATGTGGGGTAGCTGGTATTGGCTGCCGTATTGGCCGGCCCGGAAATACATCTGGCATCCGGCGCGGACCGCGGCCGGCCGGGCCGATTACCTGGTGTACCCGCTGGTTACTTGCGACATTCTGATGAATTACGCACACGAGCATCGCACCTGGTCCACGGAGCCGTTCATGATCCAGTCGGGCTGGTTCGGCATGGACATGCTGGAACGCTACATCAACCCGCTGTCCCGATTCTCGTTCGCGCAGGGCCAGCCCATCGGGCTGACGGCGTTTGTGTCGGAAAACGGGGCGCAGCGCTGGAACTTGCTGCGCGCCGCGTATCGCCGCCAATTGCGTTTCCTGGGCGACTTGTGCCGGCGCGGCGCCGCTGCCTGTGCCGGCGCCGGCCGTTATGCCCAGTGGTATCGGCGGCGTTACCCCCGGGTTTCACCGGGCCAGGTTTGGTTTCGCGCCAAGGCGCCGGGCACTCTTTTTCCGGAAAGCGCCTGCGCCATGGCCTGCATGCCGTCGTACCGGGCGCGCTTGCGCGCCGATCGCGACGGTTTTGGCTTGCGGCTGGCGGACTTGCGGGTTTATGACGAAACGGCCGTGGACCCCTACTGGAAGAATGTCGCGCGCGGCCGTTATGCGCTCTGGATGATTCCCTTCGTGATTGACGGGAGCCGCTACCACCTGGGGGAGCAAAGCGAACGGGTGCTGGGCGATTGCACCATCAACGAACCGATGGCTTTTGCCATCACCACCCGGCTCAAGCCGGAACCGCCGGCGGGGCGGCGCGAGTCGTTGACGCAAAAAAATGCCCGTGTGTTTAGCTGGCGCGAAGCGGCTTTCACCGCCACCTGGCGTTTCAACGATGATGCCATCATCGTCCGCGCCGCGCCGCGCCGCGCCGACGATGGCGCGGCGCTGTGCCTGGACTGCAACCCCGCGGTGCTGCCCATGCTTGTCCAGGCGGGTAAACGCCGCCGGGCGTTGCCGGACCTGGCCGGCGGTTGGCAGGGGTTGCGGTCGCTCAACATCCTGACGACGGCGCAGGAAGCCGGCGGCGGCGCGGTGCGTATCCAGCCGCTGCCGTGCGCGCCGGCGCTGGCGGCGCGCTGGGAGCCGCGTCCCAAGGGCGGCCGGCTGTGGATCACACACGGCCAGGGGCGCAAGCTGGCGCTGAAGATGACGCCGTTGATTGCCGCCAGGGAGGTTTAAATGGATGCGGCGAAACGCGTGGGGGTGATCGGGTTTGGCCAGATGGGGAAGCGGACGGCCCGCGATCTGCATATCGGCGCCGGCGGGCTGATCGAAGTTACGGCGGTGGTGGAACCGAACGATGTGAACTATCGCGCCGGCTGCGAGCATCTGGGCTGCGCGCCGCGGCGTTATCCCGATGCGGCGGCGATGCTCGCCCGCCACAACCTGGACGGCATCGTGATCGCCACCCCCAATCATTGCCATTTGCAAAGCCTGCAGTCTTTGTCGGGACAGCGCATCCCGGTCTTGCTGGAGAAACCGCTGGAGGCGACTTTCGAAAAAATCTGCGCGGTGGTCCGGTTCGCGCAAGGCTATGCCGGGCCGATCATGGTGCATCATTGCATGCGCTATAGTCCGATTTCACAAAAAGCGCGCGAACTGCTGGCAGCCCGCGCTGTCGGCCGCGTTTGTTCGGTTAATTTTACCCAGCATTGCCCTTACGGCGACAGCATGTATCGCACTTTCCGGCGCACGCTGGCGGGCGGGGGCGGCATGTTCATTGAAAAAGCGACGCATGATTTCGATATCATGCTGAGCTGGCTGCAAACCCGGCCGCGGCGTGTTTCCGCGGTAGCGCGCCGGCAGGTTTTCGGCGGAGACAAGCCCCCCGCGTTGCGCTGCGCCGATTGTTCGGAGCGCTTGGCCTGCAAGGAGAGTGTCGGCAATGACGCGGTGCGGCGCGGGGCCCGGCCGCCGGCAGCGGGGGTGGACGACCGGTGTGTGTTCGGACGGGATGTGGATGTGCCGGACAATGCCGCCTGCCTGATCGAGTTTGAAAACGGGACGTTTGGAACATACGTCGAGTGCTATTTTTCGCCGCGCGGTTATACCAGCCGGGAATATGAATTAACCGGCACGGAGGGCGTCATGCGCGTCAGTTATACGGCCCCGGACAATCATGGCACGGGGCTGGTTGCCGTTTATCCGCGGTTTGGCGCGTCGCAGGACGTCGGTCAGTGGCGGTTTGATTATCGGGATCGGATTCATTATAATGCCGCGCCGGCGGTAGTCCGGCATTTTTATGATGTGCTTTGCGGGGCTGCCGCGCCGGCCACTACCGTGGAACAGGCTTTCGCCGCTGAATTATTGGGGCAGGCGGCCACCCGGGCGGCGCAAGGCGCAGGTTTTATGGAAGTGGCGACCCTGGTCCCGGATGATTTAAAGCAAGCATGGCATGCCGCCTGGCCGCAACCGGCGTCCGGCGCTGGCGTCAATTGACAACAGGGAAAGTCAAGCATTATGGAATTGTCCCAATCGCCTGATTTTGAACAAGTCCATCGGCATATTCAAGCCATCCTGCCGCGGCTGATCCGTCCGCCCGGCCCGCATTTGCCTTTTCCCTGGCTGACGCCGTCCCATGGTGGCGGCTACGCCGACACCATGTATTACTGGGACGCGCATCATATCGCCTTGCGGCTGGCGTACGATCAAAAACCGGAATACCTGCGGCATCTGGTTGACAACGCCCTGGCGCACCAGGCCGGCAGCGGCTTCGCGCCGGGCGTGGTGCATATCCATGACGGCCCGGCGCATACCCATCCTCCCTGGCATGCGCATCCGTTCATGGCCCAGGGCGCCTGGCTTTATGTGTCCCGGACCGATGACCGGTCATGGGGCGAACGGCGTCTGGAACCGTTGCGCCAATACCTGGCTTATTATGAAGCCCATTTTTCCGCGCCATTCGGATTGTTCCGCTGGCAGGCGGTTTTCATGGGCGGCATGGATAACGACGTGGTTTCGTTTTTCCAGCCCGGCACGGTGATCACGCCCGACATCAATGCCTGGCTGTGGCTGGAATATCAAGCGTTGGCCGACTTGGCCGGGCGGCTGGGGGCGGACGCGGCGGAGTCGGCATGCCGCGGCAAGGCCGCCGCGCTGGCGCGCGCGATCAATCAACATCTCTGGCTGGAGGAAGAACAGACCTATGCCGCCTATAATCTTTGCGAAGGACGCCCGATACTGCATTTGCACGCGCGCGGCGCGCGCGGCGCCGTTCAGGCGCCGTATGCCTTTCAAACCGCCTCCAACCTGATCCCGCTGTATGCCGGTGTGGCGCCGCCGGACCGCGCTGCAGCCATGCTGCGCCGGTATGTCCTGAGTCCGGAACATTTCCTGAGTCCGCACGGCATCCGCAGCCTGTCCCGCGCCAGCGAATATTACAACAACGCCCGGCGCGGCAATCCGCCCCGGTTCGGCTATCCCGACCGGCTGACCAATTCCAACTGGCAGGGGCCGGTATGGATTCTGCTGAGTTATTTCATGTTCAACGCGCTGCTGACCTATGGCTTTAAATCCGAGGCGGAAGATTTGGCGGCGCGGACGCTGCGGACGCTCGCCCGCTCGCTGGAGTCCATCGGTTCGTTCACGGAAAATTACCACGGCGAAACCGGCGAGCCCGGCCTGGCGCCGGAATTCGGTTCCTGGAACGTGCTGGCGGACATAATGTATCGGGAACTGGCGGGACGCCGCCTGGGTGGCGGACAGACTTTGGTCTGACCCCGGCCGGTATTTTGCGGCGGCGTTCAGAGCAGCCGCGCGCCGGCGGAAGGTTTGATCGCGCGGACCGCGCAGGGGCGGCGGAACTTTTCCTGGAAGGCTTTTTGCAGCCCGGCGGCGATGGATCCGGCCGCGGCCGGCGGCGCCATCGCCACGACGCTGCCGCCGAATCCGCCGCCCGACAGACGCGCGCCGATGACTTCCGGCAGCCGCCGAAATTGCTCCACCAGGTAATCCAGTTCCGGACAGGAATTCTCGAAATTATCCCGCGAGCTTTGATGGGAAGCGTACATCAAGCGGCCGAATTCCGTCAGGTTGCCGCTTTGCAGCGCCGCCGTGGCTTCCCGCACCCGCCGGTTTTCTTCAAACACATGCCGTGCCCGCCGCGCGGCGGCGGCGTCCATCCGCGGCGCCAGACGGTCGAATTCCGCGGGGGTGACGTCGCGCAGGGTGGCGATGGGACGCCCCAGCGCGCCGGCGCAGAAACGCGCGGCCGCCTCGCATTGGTTCCGGCGGTCGTTGTAGGCGGATTCCGCCAGCGCGTGGCGCACCCCGGTGTCGGCGATCAGGCAAACCGCGGCGCCGGGCAAGGGGATGGGCCGGGCGGCCAGTGTCTGAAAATCTATCGCCACGAGCGCGTTGTCCGCGCCAAACAGCGATGTAAGCTGGTCCAGCAGACCACAATGCGCGCCGGCGAATTCATTTTCCGCCCCCTGGCAGAGCCGGGCCAGTTCCAGGGGCGGAATTTTTTCATCCATCAGCGCCGCCAGGGCCAGGGCGGAAGCCACAGCCAGCGCCGCCGAACTGGAAAGCCCGGCGCCGCGGGGAATATCACCGCTGAAGCTGATGGCGAAACCGCCCTGAACGCCTGCGCCGCCCGGCAGGCCGTGGACTACGCCCGCGATGTACCTGGCCCAATGCGGGAGCGGTTGGCCGGCGGCATCCGTTTGGCCGGGGCCGGCAACAGGCAGGGCCACTGCCGCCGTCTCGCCCAGGTCAAGCGCCAGCAGGTTGGCGCGCGGGGCCGGCTGGCGGCTGACGGCCGCGCAGACGCCGGCGTCAATGGCGGCCGCCAGCGCCAGGCCGCCGTTGTAATCGGTGTGATTGCCCAGGATTTCCACGCGCCCGGGGGCGTAGGCCATGCATTGCGGCGGCCGGCCGAAATGAGCGGAATGTTGCCGGCAGACCGCATCTGGCAGACGCGGATTCATGGGGCGCGGATTTCCCGGAGCAAGTCGCCGGTGTGTTGCCGGAGCAATTCCGGCGTGCGCGCTTCCAGGTTCAGGCGGATCAGGGGCTCCGTGTTCGAAGGCCGGACATTGAACCACCAATCGGGGAAAACGACGCTCAAGCCGTCCAGTTCCAGGATTTCACCCGCCGCGTATTTTTCCTTCAGACGCCGGAGCACTTTGGCCGTATCGCGCACCTCGGAGTTGATTTCATCGCTTTTGGCGTAACGCTGCAGCGGTTTGATCAATTGCGAAAGCGGCTGGCCGGACTGGCTGACCAGGTTGGCCACCGCCAGCACCGCCAGCGCGGCGCTTTCGGTGTAGAAATTGTCGCGGAAATAATAATGTCCCGAAAGCTCGCCGGCGAAAACCGCCTGGAGTTCCCGCATTTGCTGCTTGATGAACGCATGGCCCACGCGGCACATGTGCGGTTTTCCGCCGTTTTCCGCGATGGCTTCCTTGACCGCCCAGCTGCTGCGCAGGTCGTACAGGATGTTGGACCCCGGTTCGCGCTTGAGCATGATGGTTGCGATCAGGGCGGAAACAAGGTCCATGGGCACGATTGTTCCGCGTTCGTCCACGAAGCCGACGCGGTCGGCGTCGCCGTCGAAGGCCGCGCCGAAATCGTAATTGCCGCCGCGGATAAGTTCCTGCAGGTCGGCCAGGGTTTCCGTCTTCAGGGGGTTGGCCTCGTGGTGGGGGAATGTGCCGTCAAACGTGTCATAAAGCGGGGTGATTTCCAGCAGGCCGGCCAGGGCGCGGGCTTCCATGATGCCCATGGCGTTGGCGTAATCCACGGCAATCCGTACCGGCTGCCGGAGCGCGGCGAATTTGCTGATATGCGCGGTGTAGGCCGCTTGCACATCGTGGCGGGATACCGAGCCGGAGCGGGCCGCCGGCCGGAACCGGTCCGCCCGCGCCAGTTGTTCGATGTCCGCGATGCCCGTCTGTCCGCTGATGGGCACCGCCTGTCGCCGGCTGAGCTTGAATCCGTTCCACTCGCCGGGATTGTGCGAGGCGGTGATCATGATGCCGGCATCGGCGTTCAGGCTGCCATTGCCGTAATACGACATGGGCGTGGAGCACAGGCCCAGGTCAATGACATCAGCGCCCTGAAGCGTAATGCCCCGGGCCAGGGCGTCGAACAGCGGCTGCGAGTGCGGACGCATGTCGCGCCCGATGACCACCTTGCGGCATTGGAGAGAAGTTACGAATGCCCGGCCGATTTTTTCAGCCATGGCTTCATCCAGGTCCCGGCCGTAAACGCCGCGGATATCGTAAGCCTTGAAGATTCCGCTCATTTTGACAGCATCTCAGGCCTGCGCAGCCTTGGCCAGTTCCACGATCTGCGCGAAGCCGGCCTCGTCGTGGATGGCGATTTCAGCCAGCATTTTGCGGTTGAGGCGGATATCCGCCTTGCGCAGACCCTCGATCAGCCGGCTGTAAGTGATGCCGCAAAGCTTGCACGCGGCATTGACGCGGATGATCCAGAGGCCGCGGTAGTCCTGTTTGCGCTCCTTGCGGTGGATGGTGGCCAGCTGCATGGCGCGGTCAACGGCCTCGGTGGCCTTGCGGAACAGGCGGTGGCGGGCGCCGTAAAACCCGCTGGCCTTGGATAAAACCCGTTTGCGGCGAAGCCGGGATGCCGGCGCGTTGGTTGCTCTTGGCATGATGATCCCCTTTTCTATTCGATAATCAACTGGATGTTAAAATGCTTCCAGGCAGTAACTTAAATCAGCTTGCCCAGCCGTTTGGTTTCCATGGATGCCAGCACCTGGTTTTTACGCATTTTCCGTTTGCGCTTGCTGGATTTGGATGAGAGCAGGTGGCTGCGCGCGGCGCCGGTGTGTTTCAATTTGCCCGTAGCTGTTTTGCGAAACCGCTTGGCCACTGATTTCTTGGTTTTCATTTTCGGCATAATCAATGCTCCTCTTTGTGGGCTGTCGGCCGCCCCGCAGCGGTCTGCGGTCAGCAAATAAATTACCCTTATAGCCGTTTGCGGCGCTGATGTCAACGCTTGTTTGCGGAATAAGATTGCATAATGGCCGGGTCGTATTATCCTGAGTCCGGTGATTGGAAGGCATGATTTTCAAACAGTAGCATCCCATAGAAAACCGCTTTATTCTCTAACAAAGTCGCAAAGCCACAAAGAAGATGAGGATTATTTATTTCGGAACCGGGTAAGAGGTTAGCCACAAGATGCACAAGAAGCACAAGCAGGAAAGGCAACAGCAAAAGAGAAAGTTTATTGGAATTGAGTGGCATGCCGCGCTGTCCGCTATGCGGACATGGATCGGCTGACACCCGGATACCCGCATTGATTCGCGTATCAGGGTGTCCGCCGATCCGCCAGACTGGCAGATGCCAGTCGGCGCGGCAATCGCAAATGATCTGATTTTGTGCATCTTGTG
>CAYXEK010000004.1:86020-87604 GCA_964463985.1 uncultured Verrucomicrobiota bacterium | reverse complement strand
TCGCACATGGTCCGCAAACCGGGTTGTTCCTGGGCGTCAGCAGTTCCGTTGCCCCGGGCGTTCCGTGGGAAAATCTTAAAACCCTGGTGGAAGGATTTGAACATTACAGGAATCATGGAAGATGAAAAAAGCAGGCATTATAGCCAAAAAATCCGGCAAGCTTGATTTCGGCAGGAAAATAAAACTCGGCATCTGGGGCCTGGGGCGCGGCCGCGCCTTTTACCAGTCCTGTTCCGTGCTTGGTTTTGAGATTGTCGCCGGGTGCGATTTCAATCCTGACATGCGCGCAAATTTCAGCGCCGCCAACCCGGGCGCCATGGTGACGGATGATGATAAAAAATTTCTAGATTACGATATGGACGCGGTGTTGCTGGCCACTTACTGCCCGGCGCACGCGGCCGACGCTATCCGCTGTCTGGCGGCGGGCAAGCATGTGCTGTCCGAGGTGACCTCGTTTCACACCATGGCCGAAGGCGTGCGCTTGGTGGAAGCCGTTAAAAAAAGCGGATTGGTTTACAATCTGGCGGAAAATTATCCCTTCACCAAAACCAACATGTGGCTGACGCAAAAGTACAGGGATGGTTTGTTCGGGGAATTGATGTACGCCGAATTCGAATATGTGCATAATTGCATTTCGCTGGGATATACATATCTGTTCGGCAACCCGATTGTCCCGGGCAATACGGTTCATAACTGGCGCAGCTGGATCAATTTTCATTATTACGACACCCACTCGCTCGGGCCGATGATGATCATCAGCGGACAGAGGCCGGCGCGGATTGTCGCGCTCCCCTGCCGGCATTCGCTGCCCGGCGTGCTGCGGCACGGGCCGGCTGACAAAGGCGGCGCGGCGGCGTCCCTGATTACCATGTCCGGCGGCGCGCTGGTGCGCAATCTGATGGGAGAAATGTCCAGCGATACGCATCAGCAGCGCCTGTGGGGCACCCTGGGCGCGGCAGAAGTCGAGGGCTACGGCGGCAACGGCGAAATCAAGCTGCGCCTGGGCGGCATGCCCACCGGCCCGAAGATGAAAGTGACGGTGGATTGGCCGGCAATGGGCGAGATCGCCAAACTTACCGGACACGGCGGCGGCGATTTCTGGGTGTTGTATTATTTTGCCCGGGAAATCCGGGACGGCATTCCCGCGCCATTCGACATTTACACCGCCGCCGACTGCACTGCCGCCGGAATTCTGGGATACCGCTCGTCAGTGGAAAACGGGCGCGCGTATGACATTCCGGATTTCCGGAAAAATCAGGTCCGGGATTTATGGCGGGACGATCATTTTGCCATGCAGCGATACGATGCACAAAAAGGCTGTTTTCCGAAAAACTCCGATTTTTCGCTGACCCGGCATTTCGCCGGAACCATGGCGGACATGATCAAACACTCCGGTTTAATGTGTTGCGTCAAAGAATGGAACAAGGTAAAAGCAGATTTGTCCGGGGAGGATATGGATAAATTCAGGGACTTGAAAGTTAAGCTGAAAAAACAGATGCCGGATATCCGCAAAACCCGGCGCATTGCCGAAAAAATCGTGAAGGCTTATCCGCGCAGCGATGGGGCGCGCGTCTTGCGGGAAGT
>CAYXEK010000004.1:83991-85920 GCA_964463985.1 uncultured Verrucomicrobiota bacterium | reverse complement strand
GACCTGCACACGCATTGCGTTCCGGGCGTGAACGAGAATTATCTGCAGTCGGGCGTCACCACGGTCGTGGGCGGAAATTGCGGTTTTTCGCCGGACAATATTGAAAAAATCGCCGGGGATTGCGCCGGCGCTTGCGGGCTGAATCTCCTGATGCTGGTCGGCCACAACACCGTCCGGACCGCGGCCATGGGCAATGTCAACCGCAAACCTTCGCCTTCGGAATTGAAGAAAATGTGCGCGCTGGTGGAAGAAGCCATGCGCGCCGGCGCGGCGGGGTTTTCCACCGGCCTGACTTATGTGCCCGGCAATTATTCCGAAACATCGGAGGTAATCGCATTGGCCAAGGCGGCCTCGAAATACGGCGGATATTACACCAGCCACATGCGCGATGAAGGCGAAGGGGTGCTCGATTCGATCCGGGAAACGGTCGAAATCGGACGCGCCAGCGGCCTGCCGGCGCATATTTCACACCTGAAGGTGCGCGGATGCAAAATCTGGGGGCGCGGCGCTGATGTCGTCAAGTTGCTGGATGAATACCTGGCGCGGGGGCTGGATGTGACCCAGGATCAATACCCCTACACGGCGTCCTGCGGCCGGATATATCTTCTGTTCCCGGCCTGGGCGCAGGAGGGCGGGCCGGAAGAAATGCGCGCGCGCCTGGCGGATCAGGCGCTGCGGGCTAGGCTGAAACATGACATCGCCGAACATCTCGCCTCAGTGTATGACAGCGACGGCGAACGGATTGTGGTTTCCGATGCGCCCGCCGCCGATCTGGCCGGCCGCTCGCTTGCGGCCATCGCCATGGCGGCCGGACGCGCGAACACGCCCGATGAAATCGCTGAGACGGCGATGGAAATTGCGGCGCGGTTCCCGGGTCTGGCCCAGGTTTACTGCGTGTTCCACGGCATGTGCGAGGAGGATGTCAAGACCATCATGCGCCATAAAAACACCGCGACGGTTTCTGACGCCTGGGCGCCGCGCCAGGGCGAGGCGCGCCCCCATCCCCGCATGTTCGGCACTTTCCCGCGCGTGCTGGGGCATTACGCCCGGGAACAGATAGTATTTCCGATGGAAGAAGCAGTCCGCCGTATGACCGGCCTGCCGGCGCGCCGGCTCGGCTTTAAAGATCGCGGCATGCTGGCGGAAGGCGCCTGGGCGGATATTACGGTTTTTGATCCGGTAAACGTGATTGACCGCGCCACTTTTGATGATCCAAAACAATATCCGGCCGGAATTGATTGCGTGTTGGTTAATGGGCAAATTGTGGTAGACCGCGGAGCATATACCGGCGCGTTGCCGGGGGTGTTTATGCCGCGGGCAAAGTGACTTTTTGTGAGAAATTACAGAAAAAATTCGGCATGGTTGAAAAGTGGGTAACAGACGGCTCACGGGACGTTCGCCCTCCAATTGCATGATTGTGCGAATCATGGAGGGCGAACCTCGGGTGAGCCGTCCGCATCTGTTGCTTTTAAAAATCCAGGGATTGAATTCATGAAATCCAAACCATTGTTTCCTGTAACGGATTCGGATCGCCGGTTTTACGATAAACATATTGCCGGATGGCTGCCGGACGAATTCATTGACATTCATACCCATGTCTGGCTGAAACGCTTCAACAAACGGCGCGCCGCCGGAGAAGCCGGCCGCACAGTCGCCTGGCCCTCCATGGTGGCGGCGGAAAACCCGGTGGAACATCTGATTGAAACCTACCAATTGATGTTTCCCGGCAAATCCGCCACCCCCATGATTTTCGCTTCGCTCACCAAGGAACATTTGGATGCCGCCAATGATTATGTGGCGAAATCCGCCCGGGCTGAAAAATTGCCGGCCTTGATCTTTTCCGATCCGAGCTGGCCGGCCGCCGACCTGGAACGCCGGATAAAACGCGGGGGATTCCTGGGCGTCAAAAGTTATCTGACGATGGCGCCT
>CAYXEK010000004.1:17419-83891 GCA_964463985.1 uncultured Verrucomicrobiota bacterium | reverse complement strand
GGCCCGAAACGCGTGCTGTTCGGCAGCGATCTGCCCATCCTGCGGATGCGCGCCCGACGCATTTGCGAAAAGGGATTTTACATAAACATTGTGCCCAAAGGATTATATGGCGCTGTTTCTTCCGACCCGCACATGCGCGAGGTTACGGGCGCTGAAGCGGAAAAGATCACGTTTTTCATGTACGAGGAACTGGCGGCGTTCGGACGGGCCGCCCGCGCGGTCGGTTTGTCTGCGGCTGATGTTAAGGATGTTTTGTGCAATAACGCGAAACGCATGCTGGCGCGCGCCGGATTTTTGTTGGCGCGGCGTTAAAAACAAGGCGTTTCCGGGCGGTATCGCATTTGGAGGCAATGCATGGATTCTGCAAGGCATGATGGCGGTTCTGCCGGCGCGCTGAAAGAACTGGCCTGCGCGGCGGTTGACGGGCAGCGCGCGGAAATCATCGCGCTGGGCGAGAAAATCTGGGCGCATCCGGAAACCGGATTCAAGGAATATAAAACGGCGCAGTTGGCGGCGGATTTCTTCAGGCAGATCGGCCTGCCCAGCCGGACCGGCCTGGCCTTGACCGGCGTGCGGGCGGAATTGCAGGGCGGCCGGCCCGGTCCGACGATCGCCCTCCTGGGCGAATTGGATGCGATTATCCTTTCCGAGCACCCGGCGGCCGACCCGGCGACCGGCGCGGTGCATGCCTGCGGCCATCATGCGCAGATGGCGGGACTGCTGGGCGCGGCTTTGGCTCTGAATCAACCGCGGATACTGTCGCAACTGGCGGGGCGGATTGTCTTCATGGCCGTGCCGGCTGAAGAATACCTGGAACTGGATTTCCGCCGGCAACTGGTACGCGAGGGGAAAATACGTTTTCTGGGCGGCAAGCAGGAACTGATCCGGTTGGGCTATTTTGACGACGTGGACATGGCCATGATGATCCACACGGGGGAGGGGCGCAAGGCGACGCTCCGATCCACGATGAACGGGTTCGTTTCGCAGTTTGTCAGTTTTATCGGCCGGGCATCGCATGCCGGGGAAGCGCCGCATCGCGGAATCAACGCGCTGAATGCCGCCGCCCTGGCGTTGCAGGCCATTCACGCGCAACGGGAAACATTCAAGGATGAAGATCATGTCCGCGTTCATCCTGTCATCCGGAAGGCCGGCGAATCGGTCAGCACCGTGCCGGGCCGGGTGGATATTGAAACCATGGTGCGCGCCAAAATTCTCGAGGCGGTAATGGACGCGGCGGCCAAGACCCGGCGTTCCTACCATGCCGGCGCCCTGGCCGTGGGCGCAAAAGTGGTCATAGAGTCGCTGCCGGGCTACCTGCCGCTGCACGATTGCCAGCCGATGGCGGAAATATTCAAGCGCAATGCAAGCGGCTTTGTCGGCGCTGACAATATTACTCTCTTGCCCCACCGTTCGTCTTCCACCGACATGGGCGATGTGACGCAAATCATGCCGGCCATCCATCCGGGGCTGGGCGGCGCGGCCGGCCGGGCCCATGCCGCGGATTTCCGCATTGTGGACCAGGAATTGGCTTACGTGACGCCGGCCAAGTTGCTGGCCATGTGCGCGATTGACCTGCTCGGCGGAGATGCCCGCGTCGCTGCGCGCATCATCGAGGATACCCCGCCCTTGATTTCCCGGCAGAAGTACGCGGAATTACTGCAGTCGCAATTTACGTCCGAAACGCACGATTACCTGACGGCGCCGCCAGTTTGACGCGCCGGCATTGATGCTCCGATACGGCCGGAGGAGAAAGCCGGGACGCGGCCGCAAGGCCGCCAGGAAGGAGAATGCACATGGGGATCAGTCTGGGATTGGTTGGGTTGGGGGATTTCGGCAAGGCGTTCGCCCCTTTGTTCAAGAGCCATCCGCTGGTGGACCGCATCGCGCTGTGCGATCGCGAGCCGGAACGGATCAGAAAATTCGCCGCAGATCCATTTTTCCGGGATAAGTTCAATCCGCGCGATGCTTTTACATCGCTGGATGCAATCTGCAAAAGCGACCTGGACGCCCTGGTGATCATCACCCAGCCCTGGCTGCATGCGCCCCAGTGCGTGCAGGCCATGGAAAGCGGCAAGCATGTTTACAGCGCCGTGCCGATCATCACCATTCCGGATGACGACGAGATTCTGGGATGGTGCGACAAGTTGATAGAGACCTGCCGCCGCACCGGCATGCGCTACATGCTGGGCGAGACGACCTTCTACCATCCGCAAGCCATGTTCTGCCGCCGGAAGGCCGCGGCCGGCGCCTTCGGCGATTTCGTTTACGCCGAAGGCGAATATTGCCACGATGTTGACGCGGGCTGCAATTTGAGAAAGGTGTATGCCAGCCGCGGCGCCAGCGCCGCGGGCCGGGAATGGGAAACGCTCAGCCGGCAATATCGGGAACGCGGCATCAAAGGCGGGCCGATGCATTATCCGACGCATTCCACTTCCGGCCCGGTGTGCGTGATGCAGGCGCATGCGGTCAAGGTTACCGCTTACGGTTATCGGAACCGCAACCAGGATCCGTTTTTCGCCAAGGATGCCTTCAGCAACGAAGTGGCATTGTTCAAAATGAGCAATGGCGCCGCGGTGCGCATCGCCGAAATGCGGGAGTCTCCCGGTTTGCTGGGGCAGGAACCGGAAACCTTCCGGATCAAGGGGACGCTGGGAACTTTCTCCGAAAACCGCTGGTATGAGATTCAAAGGCCGGCGATGGATCGGATTGACCTGGAGCATCTGCCAAAAGCCGTCAGCGTGGTTTTGAAGGCGGAAGAAATGCGCGACCCGCTGCCGTTGGAAGTGCAGGCGGCCTTCAAATGCGCCATGCATCAGCAACTCAATGCCAACGACCTGCAAAACATGGATTTTGTGCCCCAGGGCCACGGCGGATCTCATCCTTATCTGGTGCATGAATTCGTGGATGCGGTGGCGCATGGACGCCAGCCGGCTATCAATATCTGGGAAGCCGCGCGTTACATGGCCATGGGCGTCATGGCGCATAAGTCGGCTTTGCAGGACGGCGCCGCGCTGGATGTGCCGGACTGGGGGGATGCGCCGGCCTGACCGAATGACGTCCGCAGATTGCGCAAATTAACGCAGATGGGGAGATGCAACGCATGAAAATCGGACTGTTGCCGTTTTACCTGGAATTATATGACCGGGCGGCGCCCGCTCTCCGTCCGGCGCTGGAGCAATATTATCATAACGTGGCGGAAGCGCTGAGGCATAAGGGATTGGATGTCGTCACCGCGCCGGTCTGCCGGTTGGCGCCGGAATTCCGCCGCGCGGTGAAGGCTTTTGAAGCCGCAGGGGCGGACGCGCTGGTGACTTTGCACCTGGCCTATTCGCCGTCTTTGGAATCGGCGGCGACCTTGGCGGCCACCAGTCTGCCGATCATCGTTTTGGATACCACCCCTGACTGGGATTTCGGGCCGTTGCAAAAGCCTGCGGCGATCATGCGCAACCACGGCATTCACGGTGTGCAGGATATGTGCAATTTGCTGTTGCGCCGCGGCAAGCGGTTCGCCATTGAAGCCGGACACTGGCGGAAATCCGACGTGCTGGACCGCGTGGCCGCGCGGTTGCGCGCGGCCGCCATCGCCGGCAGCCTGCGCCGGGCGCGCGTCGGGCGGATCGGGACGCCGTTCAGGGGCATGGGCGATTTTTGCGTGCCGGAAAAGGAATTGCGCAGGCAGCCGGGCATCACGGTGGTCAACGCCCGCCCGGGAGTTTTGCAAAGGTTGGCGCGCGGCGTTTCCGCCGCGGCTGTCAACCGGGAGATTGCAGCGCATGGCAAGCTCTTCCAAATCGAACCTGCGGCGGCCGCGGCGCACCGGCGTTCCGTGCATGCCGGCCTGGCCGTGCGGCGCTGGCTGGAACAGGAAAACCTTTCAGCGTTCAGCGTTAATTTTCTGGCGGTGGGCCCCGGCCGGAGCTTGGCGGTCATGCCGTTTCTGGAAGCCGGCCTGGCCATGGGGCGGGGGACCGGTTACGCCGGGGAGGGGGACGTCCTGACCGCGGCGCTGGTGGGAGCCTTGCTGCGCGTCTACCCTGACACCACGTTTACGGAAATGTTTTGCCCGGACTGGAAAGGCAACCGGGTTTTTCTGAGCCACATGGGCGAATGGAACATCCGGCTGGCCGCCCGCCGGCCGCGCCTGGAGGAGTATGATTTCACCTTCGGCCGCGCGGCCAACCCGGTTCGGCCGGTAGGCTGTTTCAGGAGCGGCTCCGCCGTTTTCGTCAATCTGGCTCCGCTCGGTTCCGGCAGATTCCGATTGATTCTGGCCCCGGGCCGGATGATGGCGCCCCGCGGGCGCGATGCCCTGGCCGGTACGGTGCATGGATGGTATCATCCCCAGCCGCCTTTGCCGGAATTTTTAGCCGCATACAGCCGCGCCGGCGGCACGCATCATGCCGCCCTGGTATATGGGGCGCAAGTGGATGTGTTAAACGGTTTCGGCGCGGAAATGGGCTGGGACGTTGCGGATATCTGAAATTTGAGATCTGAGATTTGAAATCCGAATTATACCTGGGACTGGATTTGGGCGGCACCAGCGCCAAGGCGGCGGCCTTTGACCGCGCCGGCCGCGCGCGGGGATTCGGCCGCGCCGTCTATGCGCCCGCCGCTCCCGCCGCCGGTTGGGCGGAGGCGCCGATAGAAGCCATCCACGCGGCGGCGCAGGCAGCGGTGCGCTCGGCATTGCGCGGGTCCGGGGGGGCGGTAAGGGCCATGGCGGTTTCCTCCCAGGGGCAGACGTTCGCGGCTTTGGACGAAGCGGACCGGCCGCTGTACCCGGCTATCATGTGGTACGACAGCCGCGCCACGGCGCAGGCGGAGCAATTGACCGCGCTTTTCGCCGCCCGGCGGGTCGGCATTGAAGGCGTCGCGCCAATTGCCACCGTGGCCAAGATCATGTGGCTGAAGGAGCATTTCCCCGAACGCCTGCGCCGAGCGCGGCGTTATCTCTTGCTGCCGGATTATTTTGCCTATCACCTCGCGGGCCGGGCGATGGTGGACGATAATACCGCCGGTTCCACAGGTTTGTATCTGGAAAAAAACGCCGATTTCAGCGCGGCGGCTCTGGCAGCCTGCGGCATCGCCCGCGGACAGATGTCGGAAGTCGCGCCGCCCGGCACGCCAGTGGGCCTGATCCTGCCGGACCGCGCCGCGGATTGGGGACTGTCGCCGGAAACCTTGCTGGTGGTCGGCACCAATGACCAGTATGCCGGGGCGCTGGGCGCCGGCAATTGCCGCCCCGGCATTGTCACCGTGACCTTCGGCACCTGTCTGGCATTGCTGACCCTGGCGCGCGGTCCGTCCGGCCTGCTGCCGCCGGGAATTTTTGACGGCAAGTTCCCCTTGCCGGATTTGCGTTACCGGCTGGCGTTCGCCAAAACCGCCGGGGTGCTGCTGGATTGGTTCCGGCGCGAATTAGGCGGACATTTAACTTTCAACGAATTAAATGCCGCCGCTCAGGCTGTGCCGCCCGGCAGCCGGGGGTTGACCGTCTGTCCGCACTTTGACGGGCGGATTTCACCGGCGCCGGATGGCGCCATGCGCGGGGCGGTGTTGCATCTTACACTGCGGCATACCCGGGGCGATGTTTACCGGGCCTTGCTGGAAGCGCTGGCTTTTTGCCTGCGCGAGAACCTGGAATTGTTCAGCCGGCATGGGCTGCCGGCGGAAATTGTGCGGGTGATCGGCGGCGGCGCCGGCAATGATTTCTGGATGCAAATGCAGGCGGATATATCGGAGCGGGACATTGAAAGACCGGCCTCGACCGAAGCCGCGGCGCTGGGGGCGGCCATGCTGGCTATGGCCGGCGCGGGCGGGCCGGGAACGGACTTGGCGGAAATCAGCGCCAGTCTCTACCGTGCCGGACGAGTTTTCCATCCCGCGGCCGCCCCCGCAGCGGAATATACTGCCGCCTATCGGCGTTACCTGGCGGCCAACGCGGTATCCGGATAGCCGGTTCCCGGCTTGGGCCCGAGCGCGGTTTTACCCGAAAAATTCTTCCAGGGAATCGTTGGCGGACACCATCCTGCCGCCGGCGCTGTCTTCGTAGCGGCCATGCACCCATTTGCGCAGGCGGTACAGCGTGGCGAAGGTGAATGGCGGCGGTTCGCCGCCCTGGCTGCCCACCAGTTCTCCGCCGCGGCGCACATTGTCAACCATCCACGCCGGCAGGCGCAGGTGGTAGGGATTGCGCTGGACCTCGCCGGCGTGCAACGACAGGGCGGCCACCAGGTCGGCCGCATCCGCCACGCTGGATTCGATCATTAAATTCGGCTTGGCCAGCGGCGCCCAATATTCGGTTTCGCATACCCAGCAGCAGAAATCCTTGCCGGACTCGGCCAAGGCGTCGTTTAACAGGGAGTTGACGCCGATATGGGTGCTGTTGGCATCGCCGTCGTGCGGGAAGAAAATCACCCGCGGCTGCTGCCGGCACAGCAGGCCGGCAATGATCTTCACGGCTTGCCGCCAGGCGTCCGGTTGCTGCCGGCGTTGGTCCAGGTTGATTTTCTCCAGGCCGCCCGGCGCGGCCAGGATCGTTTCAAATCCCAGGAAATCACAGGCCTGGCGCAATTCCTGCCAGCGTTCCTGGCGGCGGTCCTTCCGGCTGCCCAGGGTGACGGCGATGTCGGTCACGCTCATCCTCAGTTCCCGCAACAGCCGCAACGGCAGGGCGCCGATGATGCATTCGTCATCCGGATGCGGGGCGAAAATCAACGCCCGCGGCGCCGTCGCCGCCGGCGGTTTGCGTCCTGCCGCCGGAGCGGGACGCGGACCGCGTGACGATACGCCTTCATTCAATAACCGCGCTTGTTCAGCAACGAATTTATGGTAAACGTGCCGCATGCCTGCTTCCTCCTCGCAAAAACGCGCCGCCGGGAAAATCAAATTGATTAAATCAGTTTAAAGCTGCTGTTGCAAATAAAAACTCAACCTGTATCATAGGAGCGCTCATCCGGCCAGCGGACTTGCGTACGCCCCGCCGGCGCATTTTAACGAATCTGCGCGAGGCGGGTTGGAATTAACGGAGTCGCTTTAAAAAGTCAGATATTGAAAGCAGCATTCAGCAGACGGCAGCCAGCATTTCACGGCAAGGCAATGCATTGAGCTAAAACCGTTGGCATTGATGCCGGATACTGACGCCTGCATGCTGGTTTCTCTCAAAACGTGAATTTTGAAATCGTATCCATGGAGAACGCTTTCGCCGCTGAATTGCATGCCGGCCCCGCGCCGGGAGGAGACGCTGCTGGATGAAAACACACCCCCATGCTCTGTATCCATTGAGGCTGCGGCCTGCTTACCAGCATTACGTCTGGGGCGGGAGCCGCATTCCGGAAATTTTTCACCGGGATTTGCCGCCCGGCATTTATGCCGAATCATGGGAAGTATCCGACCGACCCGAGGGTCCGAGCGTGGTGGCGGATGGCGCACTGGCGGGATTGACGCTGAATCGAATAATTCGCAACTACGGATCAGACGCGCTCGGCGCAGCCATGGCGGCCGGGCGATGCCCTTGGCTGATCAAACTGATTGACGCCCGTGAGCGTTTAAGCGTCCAGGTGCATCCGGACCGCCGCGCCGCCGAGGCGCACGGCGGAGAGCCTAAAACCGAAGCCTGGTACGTTCTGGACGCCGCCCCGGGCGGCGTGGTTTACGCCGGCTTCAAGCCCGGCGTGCGCGAGCCGGCTTTGCGGCGTGCCCTGGCCGATGCCAGCGTGGAAAATCTGCTGGAAAAAGTGCCGGTGGCCCGCGGCGATTTGATTTTCGTGCCCGGCGGCCTGGCGCATGCCATCGGCGCCGGTTGCCTGTTGCTCGAGGTCCAGCAGAATTCCAATACGACTTACCGGGTGTACGATTGGGGCCGTTTGGGCGCGGACGGCCAGCCCCGGGAATTGCATGTCGAGCAGGCCCTGCGCGCGCTGCAATGGAAGGCGCGTCCTGAAATCGTGCGCGCGGCGGCGGCGCCCGCCGGCCATTGGCAGACTCTCCTCCATACGCCGTTTTTTGATCTTGGACGGCTGGTCCTGGCTGCGGCTGATCCGCCTGCGGCTTTGCCGGAATCGGACCGCTGCCAGGCGCTGTTTGTCGTTTCCGGCGCAGTGCTGCTGACGGCGCCGGGTGGATGGAAAAGCGAATTGCCCGCCGGCAGTTCGGTTTTTCTGCCCGCTGCCGTCGGCGTCTGCCGGCTTGCGTCTGCCGGCGCCGCCGCCGAGGCGATCCTGGCGGGATAAAGGGCAATGTCGCCGCGCGGTGCGGCGCCTGTCTAAAAATCATGGACTTGAAATGGCCGGGGGATGTCGGAGCATTGCATGCATTACCTGGACGAAACGCATATTTACCTGTTTCTGCTGCAGTTGTTGATCCTGATGGGGTGCGCGCGCGGCCTGGGCGAATGGCTGCGCCGCTGGAAACAGCCGGCATTGACGGCGGAAATTTTAGTAGGCATTCTGCTCGGACCGACCGTGCTCGGCCGTTTAGCTCCAGGTCTCCAGCAGGCGTTGTTCCCCGCCGAGGCCGTGCAGCAGGCCATGCTGGATACTGTCGCCTGGATCGGCGTCCTGCTGCTGCTGCTGGACACGGGTCTGGAAATGGACTTTTCAATTGCCTGGCGGCAGCGCGGCAGCGCATTCATCATCGCGGTTTTTGACATTGTCATTCCGATGGCGGCGGCTTTCGCCGCGGTTATATGGCTGCCGGGAAGCTACATGGTCAATCCCGGGCGGCGCATCGTTTTTGCCTTGTTCATGGCCGCCGTGATGACGATCAGCGCCATGCCGGTCGCCGCCAGGGTGCTGCACGATCTCAAGTTGCTGAAAGCCGACCTCGGTTTCCTCATCATGTCCGCTCTGACGGTCAACGACATTGTGGGCTGGGTGTTGTTCACAATCATCATGGGTGTTTTTACCCAGGCTGCCATGAATGCCGGCGCCGTGGTTTTGGTTTTCGCCAGCACGGTGGGATTTGCCGCCCTCGCGCTCACACTGGGGCGGAAAATTTCGACCCGCGCCTTTGATTATTTAAAGCGCCGCCGCCTGGCCGATCCCGCCGTCTCGTTAACGATTACGGTGCTGCTGGGCCTGCTTTTCGGGGCTTTAACCCAGAAACTCGGCATTCACGCCTTGTTCGGCTTTTTCATCGCCGGCGTGGTGATCGGCGAAGCCAAGAGTCTTTCCGAGCAGACCCGCGGCGTGATTTCGCAAATGGTGCACGCCCTGTTTGTGCCGTTGTTTTTTGCCAATATCGGGTTGAAGATTGACTTCATTGCCGATTTCGACGCGCCGCTGGTGGCCTTGATGTGCGGGGTGGGCATCGCCGGACGTTACCTGGGAGCATGGCTGGGCGTGGCCGCCGCCCGCTTGCCGCGCATCAACCGCGACCTGATCGCCATCGCCCACACCCCTGGCGGCATGATGGAAATCGTGGTGGCGCTCCTGGCCATGGAAGCCGGCTTGATCACCTCCACGGTATTCGTGGCGATTGTGTTCAGCGCCGTTTTTTCTTCGATACTGGTGGGTCCCTGGATGGCGCGGTCCCTGGCGCGCCGGGCCGCGGCGGCGCCGGCGCATTTCCTGGCGGCGGACGCTGTGCTGCCGGAACTGGCCGCTTCCAATCGGGAAGACGCCATCCGCGAAATTGCCGGCGCCCTGGCGAACCGCATGGGGCCGGCCGGGCAGAGCCGGCTGGAAGAACAAATCCTGCAACGCGAGCGCGAATTCGGCACGGCGGTCGGCGCGGGAGTGGCCATTCCGCATGCGCGCATTGAAGGCTTGAAAAATCCCGTGCTGGCATTCGGGCGGGCGCGGGACGGAATTGATTGGGATGCGCCGGACGGGTTGCCTGTTGACAGCGTGTTCCTGCTGGCTACGCCCGTCGGCGCCGAGGACATACACGTGCAACTGCTGGCCGCCATCGCGGCGGGCATGCTGCGGGAAGGTACGCGCGAAAATCTCCGGCAGGCATCCGATGCGCCGGCCTTGCTGCAGGCGCTCCAAAAAAGCCTGGTTGGTACAACTTGATCCGTCCGCCGGCCTTGCATTTTGCTCGAAACACGGATGATATCCCTCCGCTTAACCGTGTCCGAAGGCAAGCCTAACCGGAAAACTGCCTGGCTGCAATGCACAACCGCGCGTCTGGCGCAAAAGGTCATTGACAAATTCAAACGGCGATATTAAAAAGCCGTTTGAATTCAACAGCCGGAGCAACCATGTCCTGTCTCTCAACCAGAACCGCGCCATCCGAACCGCCCGCCGCCGACGCCGGCCGCCGGACCGGCGGGCGCGCGCGGCCATGAGCGAGCCGAAACAGGCAGCATCCGCACTGGTCCGCCAGAGCGTCAAGCGCACCATGTTCAGCATGGCCTTCCCGATGTTGGCAGGCACATTCGCCATGAATGCCTACCACCTGACCGACACCTGGTTCGTTTCGCGTTTGGGGACGGCGCCGCTGGCCGCGATGGGATTCAGTTTTCCGGTGGTCATGCTGCTCACCTGTGTCGCCAGCGGTATCGGGAACGGGGTGGCGACACTGGCGTCGCACGCGCTCGGCCGGCTGGCGCCCGGCGCTGCCGCCCGGATTGTTACCCATGGTGTGCTTTTGATGCTGGCGGTGGCGGGCGTGATGTCCGCGGTGGGCTGCGGCAGCATTGATGCCATTTTCCGCCGCCTGGGCGCGGATGCGCAAACCATGCCGCTGGTGGCGGGTTACATGCGCATCTGGTACCTGGGCGCTGTGTTCATGGCTTTGCCGATGCTGGGGAACGGCTTGCTGATCGCCGCCGGCGATTCGTGCCGGGCGGCCCGGATGATGCTGCTGGGTCCAATCCTGAACACCATCCTTGACCCGGTCTTGATTTTCGGCTGGGGCGGAGCGCCGGCCATGGGCATCCGGGGGGCGGCCCTGGCGACCGTGCTGGCACAGGCCGTGGCGGCGGTTTGGTTGTTGCGCCTCCTGATGCGGGAACACCGGTTGCTGGCATGGGCGCGCTGGCGGGCGCGCGACTGGCTGGATTCGTTCCGCAAAATCATGTCATTCAGCGTGCCCAATATCCTGAGCATGATTTTAATGCCGGTGTCCGCCGCCATCATCACCCGGTTGCTGGGCGGCTTCGGCCGCGAAGCCGTGGCGGCCAGCGGCGCGGCCGGCCGCCTGGAAATGTTTGCGTTTGTCATTCCGATGGCGTTGGGGATTTCCCTGACGCCGTTTGTCAGCCAGAATTACGGCGCCGGCCGGCTGGACCGCATCCGGGAAGCCATGCGGCTCAGCCTGGGTTTTGCGCTGCTGTACGGCCTGGCAGTGGCGGTGGTGTTTTTCGGCTGCGCCCCGTGGATGGCCAAGGTGTTCAGCCGCGATCCCCGCGTGGTGGAGATTATTGTGGCTTATATCCGCATTATTGCCTTCGGGTACGGGATGATGGAAGCGCACCGCTATTGCAGCTTTTATCTTGCCGGCGTCCATCGTCCGGTGTCGGCGGCCATGCTCAATGCCGTGCGCGTGGTGGCCCTGCTGATTCCGCTGGTGTATCTCGGCGCGCGTCTCGGCGGAGTCCGCGGAATATTCTGGGGACGTTTGGCGGCGGACCTGGCCGCGGGCGGCATCGGCATCTATTGGATACGGCGCACACAGCGCGCCTTGCAGGCGCCGACCGCCGGCGGGTAAACCTTGCGCAGGCGGTCTAATTGTCTGGCGGATTTCCCGGGGGCTGGTATAATTTACGACATGTCAAGTTTATCCATGCGCGCGAGGCTTTGGGCCGCAATCTGCCTCCTGGCCGTCCTCCCGGCCGCCGGCGCGGCGGCATTGGACTGGGGCCCGCTGCTGGCGCGGGATACCACCCTTTCCGGCGAAACCCGTTGGCGCGCCCTGGGCCCTTTGGTGGAATTCCGCGCCGGTACGAACGGCTGCCGTCTGGCCGCGGTCCGGCCCCTGTACAGCCGCGAGCACGACCCGGCCGAGCGCAAAGTGGTCCAGGATGTGCTCTGGCCGGTCTGGAATGCAAAAGCCTGGGATGGGACGGCCGCTCAATGGCGTTGCCTGCTGCTGGTCTCCTGGCGGGACGATGACATTAACGATCCGCGCGCCCGCTATTCTTTCCGGGCTTTGCCTTTTTATTTCCAGGGCCGGGATGACGCCGGCCGGCCTTACTGGGCGTTGTTTCCCCTGGGCGGCACGATCCGCGATTTCCTGTTCTACGACCAGGTGCAGTTCTGGCTGTTTCCGCTGTTTGGCCGCACGCGCGTGGACGACCTGCAGGGCTGGTTTTGCCTGTGGCCGGTAATCTCCCGCAGTTGGAATGCGGAAATCGAGCGGCATCGGTTCTTCCCGCTTTACGGATATTCCAGGCGCCGCGATGATTTTGAAAAATATTTCGTTTTATGGCCGGTTTGGAATCATGCGCGTTACGGTTATGCCGGCGCCGCGGGAACAGGTTATGCCCTGTTCCCCTTGTTCGGACGCGTGCAGTTGGAAGACCAGTCGTCCTGGATGTTCCTGCCGCCCTTTTTCCGCTTTTCACGCGGCGGCCGGTTGAACCAGGTGTATGCCCCCTGGCCGTTGATCCAGGTCAGCCGCGGCGTCGTGGACCAGACATATTTCTGGCCGCTCTGGGGCCGGAAAACCGCCGGCGGTTATGCGCATGGATTTATTGCCTGGCCGATCTGCATGCGCACCCGGCAGATTTCTCCGCATAACGACCGGCAACGCAGCTGGGTGCTGCCGTTTGTTTATTGCACCGATGAGAAACAAACAAGGCCGGCTCCGGGCATCGAACGCCGGGTGCGTAAAATCTGGCCGCTGTTTACCCGGCGGGAAGAAAACGGGCGGAGTCTGCTGCGGGCGCCGACATTGCTGCCGTTCAAGGACTGGGAGCAGGTTGACCGCAATTACGCGCCGTTATGGACACTCTATCGCCGCGAAACCACGCCGGACGCCATGGAGCAGGAATGCCTGTGGGGTGTTTTCCGCCACCGGCGCGGCGCGGACGGCAGCCGGCGCTACTCGTTGTTCCCCCTGGCCCGGTATGCCGCGCGGCCGGCGGAAGGCGCGCTGGATTGGTCGGTGCTGGGGGGGGCTTTCGGTTATACCCGCACCGCGGCCGGCCGGCGCCTGCGTTTGCTGTATTTTATCAGATGGCCGCTGGCGGACGGCGGTAAAACGGCGCCGGCGCCGGCAACCGCGAGCCCTTGATACATTTCAGCTACCCGCCGCGCAAATTTGTTTGCGGCTGGTTCCGGAAATTGGTTTAATCTGCTTATGTTAACCCGCGAACCGGAATTTTATCCGCCTCCCATCAACTGGTTTGGATGGCTGGGGCGCCAGGTCTGGATTTCCTGCCGGAATGCCGGCCGGGCGCTCCTGATGTTATGGGAGGCCCTGCTGGACCTGCGCTTCATGTTCGGCGCGCGCGCCTGGCCCGAAGTGGTGTACCAGCTATATGTCACCGGCATAAAAAGCATTGGCGTGATTTCGGTGGTGGCGATGTTTACCGGCATGATCCTGGCCTTGCAGACCGGGCTGGAGTTGCGGAAATTCGGCCAGGAAGTCAACATCGGGGCGGCGGTGATGATTTCGCTGCTGCGCGAAATGGGCCCGTTCATGACCGCTTTGATCCTGGCCGCCAGCGTGGGTTCGGCGATGGCCGCCGAACTGGGGACGATGGTGGTTTCCGAGGAAATCGCCGCGCTGGAAGTCATGTCCATTCCGCCGGTGCGCTTCCTGGTAATGCCCCGCCTGGCGGCGATGATGGTAATGACGCCCCTGATGACATTTTACGCCTGCATGCTGGGCGTCGTCGGGGGCGCAATCGTGGGCGTAACGCAGTTGGGCGTGGCCTTGCCGGCCTACATGGATAACGCCACCCGTTTTGCGGAGAACAAGGACCTGTATGTCGGCCTGTTCAAGTCGTTCGTGTTCGGCATCATGATCACGACGGTCTCCTGCCACCAGGGTTTCGCGACCACCGAAGGGGCGGTGGGCGTGGGTCGGGCCACCCGGCGCAGCGTGATTATTTCGTTTCTGTCAATCTTGATCGTCGGCTACATCATTACCCGCCTGTTTTACGTATGATCCGTTTTGAACATGTGACCAAGTATTTCGGACCGCGGAAGGTGCTGGATGACCTTGATTTTGAGGTGCGGCAGGGAGAGACCTTCGTCATTGTCGGGTTTTCCGGCGCCGGGAAAAGCGTTTCGCTCAAGCATATGATCCGGCTGCTGACGCCCGACCGCGGGACGGTCTGGATTGACGGCGCCGACATCAGCCATGCCGGCACCCGCGAACTCGTGCGGTTGCGCGAGCGGTTCGGATTGCTTTTTCAGGGAGCCGCCCTGCTGGAATGGCTGACTGTCGGGGAGAACGTGGCGCTGCCCTTGCGCGAAAAAACCAGAATGCCCGACGGGGAAATCCGCCGGCGCGTGCGGGAAACACTGAGCCTGGTCAATCTGGAAGATGTTTATGACGCCCGGCCCTCCGATTTGTCCGGCGGCATGCGTAAGCGCGTCGGACTGGCCCGCGCCATAGTCACCAATCCTGAAATCATTTTGTATGACGAGCCGACCTCCGGCCTGGACCCGGTGACTTCCCGTGCAATTGACCAGTTGATTGACCGGCTGCGCCGGGAACTCAAAGTCACGGGGGTGGTGGTCACGCATGACTTGTTCAGCGCGCTGGCCATCGGCACCCGCATTGCGATGATTCACCAGGGCCGGTTCGTCGAGGTGGCGCCGCCGGCGGAATTTGTCAGGTCGCGCCGTCCGGAAGTGCGTGATTTTCTGGACGCGCAGTATATTACCAAAAAAGGTCCTTGGGAGGAGCTGGCATGAAACGCATCAGCAATCGAGCGCGGGAACTGTTTCTGGAGATGCTGGTCGGCGCTTTTATGTTTGTGGTGCTTTTAAGCCTGGCGTTTTTCACCATCATTCTCAGCCGGGAAAATTACCTGGCCCGGACTTACCCGCTGGAAGTGGTCTTCGAGGATGTCATGGGATTGCGCGACGGCGACAACGTGGTTATCCGCGGCATGACGGTCGGCAAGGTGAAACAGTTGGAATTGCGCGAGGATGGCGTGCATATTACCGCCACGCTGCGGCGCCCGTTGCGCCTGAAGGAGGATTACGCCGTCCGGGTGGTTTCCACTTCCGTGCTGGGCGGGCGTTATTTGCAGGTGGACGAGGGCCGGACCGGCGCGGAAATGCCGCCGGACGCTTTGCTGCGCGGCGAAACGCCCCGCGATTTTATGGTGCTGGCGGCTGACGTTGTCGCCGATTTCCGCGAGATCACGGCCAAGGTCCGCGCCGGGGAAGGCACGCTGGGAAAACTGGTGGCGGATGAAGCGTTGTACAACGATGCGCGGGACTTGATGGCGCAGCTCAAGCAGGCGGCAGGGGAGGGCGGGCTGCTGTCCAAGCTGGACGGAGCCGCCGGCAACCTGGAGGAGATCACGGCCAAGGTCCGCGCCGGGGAAGGCACGCTGGGAAAACTGGTGGCGGATGAAGCTTTGTACAACGATGCGCGGGACTTGATGGCGCAGCTCAAGCAGGCGGCGGGGGAGGGCGGGCTGCTGTCCAAGCTGGACGGAGCCGCCGGCAACCTGGAGGGCATTGCCGCCAAGATCAACCGCGGCGAAGGCACCCTGGGCAAACTGGTCAACGAAGACGGCCTGTATGCCGAAACCATGGCAACGCTGGGCGATGCCCGCAAGACCCTGGACGATATCCGCGAGACTTCGCCGCTGGTGACATTTACCAGTATTCTTTTCGGCGCGCTTTAACTTAAAGTTGCGGATTGTTCAAGGTGTAGTTGGGCGCTTCCTTCATGATTTTCACGTCGTGCGGATGCGCTTCGCGCACGCCTGCAAAACTCACGCGCACCAGCCGCCCCCGTTGTTGCAAGTCGGCGATCGTGCGGCAGCCGCAGTAGCCGCAGGCGGCGCGCAGGCCGCCGCAGAATTGCGTCAGCACTTTTTCCAGCTTGCCGGAAAAAGGAACAATGCCCTCAATACCCTGGGGAATCAAGTCGGCTTCGGGCGTGTCCGCCTGTCCGTAGCGTTCCCGGCTGCCGCGGGAGGATTGCATGGCCGTCAGGCTGCCCATGCCGCGGTAAACCACGTATTGCCGTCCCTGGTAGATGGTTTTTTCGCCGGGGCTTTCTTCGGTGCCTGCCAGAATTGAGCCCATCATCACCGAGTCGGCCCCGGCCACAATGGCCTTGGGAACGTCGCCGGAAAAGCGGATGCCGCCGTCGGCGATCAAGGGGACGCTGCCGCGCAGAGCCTGGGCGCAGCGGTAAATGGCGGAAATTTGCGGAATGCCCACGCCGGCCACCACGCGCGTGGTGCAAATCGAGCCCGGTCCGATGCCGACCTTGATGCCGTCCGCCCCGGCGTCGCGGAGGGCCAGGGCGGCTTCGGCGGTGGCGATATTGCCGGCGATCACATCCAAATCGGGAAAATGGCTTTTAATCCATCGGCACATTTCCAGCACGTTGCGGCTGTGGCCGTGGGCCGTGTCAACGACCAGCACATCCGCGTTTTTTTCCGCCAGCGCCTGGGCCCGCTCATGATCGCCTGCGCCGATGGCGGCGCCCACCCGCAGGCGGTGGCGCTGGTCGCGGTTGAAGAGCGGGCGGGCATTTTCGATCAGGGTGTGGACATCGGAAAAGCTGTACAGGCCGACCAGCTTGCCGTTTTCCACCAACGGAAGCTTTCCGACTTTTTCGCGTTGCATGATGGCGTAGGCTTCTTCCAGCGTGGTGGCCGGGCCGGCGGTAATCACCTTGCGGGTCATGATTTCGGATACGGGGACATCCTGGTCGCGCACGAATTTAATGTCGGCAGCGGTTAAGATTCCCGCCAGCCGCTGGTCGCCGTCAACGATCGGGAAGCCGGAGAAGGCAAATCCGTGGCTGGCCTTGTATTCCATGACATAGCGCAGGGTGTCGGCGGGCTTGAAGGTGATGGGGGTGCGGATCAGGCCGTTCAAATGGTGCTTGACGATTTCCACCTCGCGGCATTGCCGGGAGATGTCCATGTTTTTGTGGATAATGCCTATGCCGCCCTGCATGGCCATGCCGATGGCCATGCGGCTTTCCGTCACCGTATCCATGGCGGCGCTGAGAAACGGTATGTTCAAGCCGATGCGCTTGGTCAGCCGGGCGGCAACATCCGCTTCATGCGGAAGGAAATCCGCATAATCCGGCACGAGGGACACATCGTCAAACGTAATGCCGTCATGAGGAAAGGCCTCCATGAATGTTTCCACTGCCCGTCGCTGGTTCATAATGGCGGCGTCCTTTCGTTTCGGCGTTAAAAATCATCAGTCATTTGGCGGCCAGCGCCTTCCGGACGCTTTTGGCCAGCGATTCTAAATTGAAAGGTTTTTGCAGGAAGGCGATATTCTCCGGGAGTTTTTCAATCTGCATGGCGGCATTGCTGGTGTAGCCTGACATCAAGACGGCTTTGACCTGCGGCTGGCACAGGCGCAATTGCTTAAGCAACGCCATGCCGTGCATTTCCGGCATGACAATATCCGTCAATACCAGGTCGATACGCCGGTCGTTGCCGCAGATTTCCTGCGCTTCCCGGCAGGATGTGGTGGCCAGCACGGTATATCCGAGCTTGGTCAGAATCTGGTTGATCAGCTTGACAATATACTCTTCATCATCCACCACCAGGATGGTTTCCGCGCCGCCCGGAAATTCCGCCGTTTCGGTTTTGATTTCCGTGGCCGGCTGGTGTGCGGCGGACTGCGGCAGGTATATTTTAAACGTTGTGCCCTGGTTGACTTCCGAATAACACAGGATGAACCCTCCGAACTGCTTGACTATGCCGTAGATCGTGGTCAAACCCAGGCCGGTGCCCTTGCCGCGGGGTTTGGTGGTGAAAAACGGCTCGAAAATGTGTTCCAGCACATGGGGCGGCATGCCTTGCCCCGTGTCGCTGACTTGCAGCAAAACATAATCGCCCGGCAAAATCTGGGGATGCGACTCGCAGAATTTGCTGCTGGCGGTGAAATCAGCCGTTTCAATAATCAATTTGCCGCCGCCCGGCATGGCGTCGCGGGCATTGATCGCCAGGTTGACCAGGATTTGTTCCAGGCGGCAGACGTCGGCCTGGACGGGAGCCAATTCCGGCGACAGGTCCAGGCTGAGCGCGACGGTTTCGCCGATGGTGTGGCGGATGAACTTGGAGAGATTGGTGATGACGGAATTTATGTTTATCACCTGAGTTTCGATGGCGCGTTCATGGCTGAAATTCAGCAATTGGCGGGTCAGGGCGGCGGCGCGTTCCGCCGCATGCATGATTTCCTCAATTTCCCCAGAGATGTCGCTTTCGGGCGGCACTTTCTTGGCGATCATTGAACTGTAGCCCAGGACGGAAGTCAGCATATTGTTGAAATCGTGGGCAATCCCGCCGGCCAGGCGTCCGACGGCTTCCATCTTGGCCGCCTGGCGCAGCGCGTTTTGGCTTTTCTGCAAAGCCTCTTCGGTATGCAGTTGGGCGGTGATGTCATGGAGAATAAGCACCCCCCCCAACAGAGTCTGCTCCTGGTTGCGCAGTGGATAAGCGGTGGCGCTGAACCACCCCGCTATGTCCTGAAAAGCGGTTTTCCCAAGCACAAACGGCGCGTTGCGCACGGGGTGAGGCAGCGGGGTCTTGTCCGGTCCGTCCGCCGGCCGCAGGACTTCGCTGAAGTTCCGGTTGCACAAACCTCCCTGGACGTGCGGATTGAAACGATGGCTCATGGCGCGGTTGACCCGCAGGATCCGGCCTTCGTGGTCAAGGATGCACATGCAGTCGGTGATGGCGTCGAAAGACATCTCCCATTGCGCCTGGGAAGCCATTAGAGCCTTTTCCACGGTGTGATAGATGGAGGAATCGTGGAAATGGATGATAATCACCGTTTGTTGACGGCGCTGGCTGCGGGAAATCATAGTTGCCACCACCGGCGTGGCGTGCTCATTGCGCGCGTCTATGATGGCCGTCTCCAGCATGTTCCATTTGCCGGACGCCAGCATTTCAAAATCGTGTTTCCATGCCGGGCGATACGCGTTCGCCAGCAGTTCTTCCATTGCCTTGCCGGTCAAAACGGCCAGGGGCAGCCCGGTCAGCCGGCTCATGGCGAGGTTGGCGTCCAGGATGCGCCCGTCATGGGACTGGATGACGATCGCATCCGGCGAATTGCGGAATAAATCGTTCAACCATCCGTAATCGTTTGCGCAGGGTGTCTGTTCCATATAGTTCAGCCTGTTCCGCCGGACAGTCAATCTCCGGGCGCTATGCGCGCCGGCTGAAATAGCGGGATATATCTTTGCCTTTTTCAACAAAATATGCTACATAAATTACCAAGTGGCCCGGTGTATGTAAAGCTTTGAATGCAGGAGGATGTGTGATCAGGCGCGCGATAATCTGGATGTTGGCTGCGGGTCTTATGGCGGCGTGGCCGTCTGCGGGGCAGGTGGAAGTGCGGTGCCGCTTGCCCGCGATGCAAACCCTCCTGCATGCCCCGCTGCGCGCCCAGGTCACGGTGCTCAACAACAGCGGCCAGGTGCTGCTGCTGGATGGCGGGCGCCTGGGGGCGGATTTGCGCATGGAGGTCGAACGCGCCGATGGGCGCATTCTGCCGCCCTTGTCTCCGCGGCCGCTGGCGGAAGGCGTCGAAATCATGTCCGGCGAAACGAGGAGTTTTGAAATTGACTTGATGAGCCTGTTTGCCTTGCATGCCTGCGGTTCGTACAAAATCCGCGCCGTGGTGGACCTGGGACGGATGCAATCCGCTTCGGCCGATGCTACCCTGGCGGTGGTGCGGGGGTTTGAATTGGCGCGGCTGAGGGCGGGCGTGGCGGGCGATGTTGACGCCTTGCGGTCGTATGCGCTCGAATACCTCCAGACAGCCCAGGGGGAGAATTTGTACCTGCGCATCGAGGACGAAAAAACCAAAACGGTTTACGGCGTCTTCGACCTGGGGGCGCTGGTTCGCACCCGGACGCCGGAGCTGGTGCTGGACGAGGCCACGAACATTCACGTGCTGTTTCAATCGAAAAACATGGTTTTAGTCCACGCCAGTTTCACCCCTTACGGCGTGCCTTTGTTCCGGGAAACGGCCGCCGCCGTTCCGCATGGCGAAGTGCGTTTGCAGCGCGGCGAAGGCGGGCGGGTGGAATTGGTGGAACCGCCGCCGCCGCTGCTGCCGGCCGCGCCGCCGGCCGGGCTGAAGCAGAAACGGCCCTGAGCGATTTTCGAGATATTCCGCAGGCGATCCCCGTGATGCGTATCCGGAAGGCCGGCCGGCGCCGGTCAACGGCGGATCGTGATGAAGTAAACCAGCAAAACCAGGCCGACGGCGTAGAGCACCCAGGAAGATTCCCGCCGCCGTCCGCTCAGCAGCTTGATGGCGGGGTAGGCGATAAATCCCAGCGCCAGACCGTCGGCGATGGAATAGCAGAGCGGAACCCCGATCATGATCAGGCCGGCGGGCACGGATTCGCTGTAATCTTCCCAGGCGATCTGACGGATATTCTGCATCATCATGAAGCCTACGATCACCAGCGCCGGCGCGGTGATTGGAGGGAAACTGCCGATCATGGCGATAACCGGCGCAAAAAACGGCGCCAGCAGGAACAAGCCGGCCGCCGCCAGGCTGGTCAAGCCGGTGCGTCCGCCATGCTCCACGCCCGCGGCGCTTTCCACAAAACTGGTGACCGTGCTCATGCCGCAAGTGGCGCCGGCTACGGTGCCGATCGCATCCGCCATGAAGGCCCGGTCGGCGCGCGGGAGCCGGTTGTCCCGGATCAAGCCCGCCCGCCCGCTGACGCCGATGAGTGTGCCCATGGTGTCGAAAACATCCATGAACAGGAAAATGACGATCATTGGCAGCATGGCGGATGAAAGGGCGCCGCGCAGGTCAAGTTTCAGGAAAATCGGCGCGATGGACGGCGGAATCGAAAACAGCCGGCGCGCGGGTTGAAAACGCTGCAGCAGCAGCGAGTCCCGGAAGGCCGGCATCTGGACCAGGCTTTCGGGCAGGTGCGGCGCCAGGCAGTGCAATCCCAGCGCCAGCGCGGCGGCGGCGGCGATGCCCCAGAGGATGGCGCCTTTAACCCCGCGCGCGAAAAGGACGCTGGTGGTGATGAAACCGGCAAAAAACACCAGCAAATCCAGGGAGGCAAAATTCGGGTTGAGTTTGACCATCGTGCCGGCATCCGGGATAATCAAGCCGGCATTTCGCAGTCCAATGAAGGCGATAAAAAATCCGATGCCCACCGCAATGCCGTTTTTCAGGCTGGGACTCACGGCATTCAACAGCAATTCCCGGGCGCCGGCCAGGGAAATTGCCATGAAAACAATTCCGGAAATGAACACCGCTCCCAGCGCCGTCTGCCAGGGGATGGCGCTGCCGGCGGCGGCCGCCGCGGGAATCGCGGTGAATACGAAAAAGAAATTTTCGCCCATGCCCGGCGCCAGGGCGATGGGGTAACGGGCATAAAGGCCCATGATGGCCGTGGCCAGCGCGGCCGTCATGCAGGTGGCGGTGGTCAGGGCGCCGAAATCCATCCCCGTGCTTTGCCCGGACATGGCGCCCGACAACACCGATGGCTGGACGAAAATAATGTACGCCATCGTCAGGAAAGTGGTGAGCCCCGCCGTCAGTTCCGTGCGGATGGAGGTGCGGTTCTCGGACAGGCGGAAATAATGCTCGCAAAAATTTTGCATTTGCATGCTTGAATATTTAAGCATGCTGTGGCGTGAGTCAAGCACATTTTACTTGGCCCAGGCCTGGTGCAAGTCCTGCAGGATCGTTTCCACCAACGCCTGGCCGCCCTGGGATCCCACGCTGTTACAGTAGCAGTTGGCGCTGTAGCTTTGTCCCTGTTCGGCGCGGGCGGTCGGCAGGTAATTGCCGTCCCATCCCGGGCAGGCATCGGCCAACTGCACGATGAAGGTCTGGATGGCCGGGCTGCGCGCCTTGATCCTGATGCCATAATCCAGGAACAATTCGAAGGGTATGCAGGCAAAGGCGATATCGCCCAGTCGGACGGTATTAATCCGGGCGGAGAAAGCAGGGTTTTTTTTCTGCGTTTCGTATCGGCGCAGCGCCAGTTTGCAACGGGCCATCTCGGTGACCCGCACCGAATCGGCCCGCAGCCGCTTGTCGGGATCCGGATCGGCGGAGGCCGGCCGTTTTTCCAGTTCGGCGATGCCGGCGCGCAACATGGCGGCTTCGGCATCGGTAATCATCCGCCGCGGCAGTTGCGCCAGCCGGCTGGAATGTTGCAGGATCACGCTGCCATGCCGGTCCTGGCGGGCCAGCGGCAGGACTTCCGCCACGGTTTGACTGATGCGCCGGGCGATTTCGGCGCGGCTGTCAATGCCGCGCAGTTCCAGCATGCGCTTTTCCGCGGTTTTGTACCACAATGGATGCGGCGACTGGTCGCCGGCGGCGGAGCTTTGCGGGAGGAAGAATAATTTTTCCCCCAGCTGCCGGCGGAGGGCGACGCGGACGTCATGCCAGAAATCGGCGGAAATGACGGATAGTCCTTCGGTTTCCTGGGACGGGCAGGCGAGGTTGACGACAATGCCGGTGAGTTGGTCCCGTTCATCCCAGGCGTAAAGCAAGTCCACGGAATGATCTTCGTAGCCCTCGATATGGCTGAACATCGGATCGTCCGTCCGGCCATACATGGCGGCGTTGCGGGTGGTGCAATGGCCGGGGTGATCTTTGTATCCGGGACGCTGGGACAGGTCGTCGAAATAAACCGCCCGGCGATTCCGTCCGACAACCGCATGCCCGAGCGCCCAGGCTGCCTTGCCCGGCGCGCGGTCGCGCCAGGCTTTGACGATCGCTTGCGCCACGCGCTCGACCAGGAAATTGGCGTAAGCCTTGCCGGTCATGACGCCGGCCGGCACGGGCGGATACATGCCGTCCTCCAGCATCGGCGCCGTATGCGTATGGGTGGCATTGATGATGATGGACATGGGGTCAAGCGTTGGAATCTGCCCTTTGACGGCGGCGCGGATGCCGTCAACCACGGGGGCCGGGAAAAATCCTCCATCCACCGAAAGGAAAACCACGGCGCCGCCGCCGCCTTCCAATGCCAGCGCGGTGGCCGTGAGGGGATCCTTGACGCCTTGAGAAATCCGCATGTGAAACTGGCCCTGAAGGTTCACGGGCCGGCTGGGAGTGATGTCGGCCGCCGCCCAACCGATTTTCAGGATGGAAGGAATTTGCGCGCTCATGGTGGCTCCTGTAATATTTGCAACCAACTCGTCTGCAATCCGGAAATTAGCATACTCCGCCGGTCATTGCCAGCTTTGCATTCCCCGCCGGCGGTGCGGCCGTCCGCCTGGTCAGCCCGTTGGCCGCATGAGGTTCTGCAGGTATTTCGCGGCGCGGCGGGTGGCTTCATCGGCCGGGTACTTGTTGTTTTCATACTCGATGTTGATGTAGCCCTGGTAGCCGGCGGCTTGCATGGCGGCCAGGCAACTCTGGTGATCAATCATGCCTTCCCCGATCAGCGCCGGCATGTAGCGGCGGCCGTCCAGTGCTTCGCGGCCCTGTTCCGGGGGCATCCGGTCCCAATCCTTGAAATGCGCATGCGCGGCATGGGCGGCGCAGCGGGTAAACGATACGGCCGGGTCTTCCCCGCCCAGCGCGGTGTTGCCGTTGTCGTAGGTAAGTTTCAAGCCTGGCACTTCCCGGACGGCTTCGAGGATATCGCTGGAGATGACGAAGGGACTGTCGCTGCCCGGGAAATTCTCAATGGTCATGGTCACGCCGGCCTGGCGGGCGAAGCCGGCGCATTCCTGCAGACCGCGGATGTAATTGCGGCGGCTGATGTCGCGGGGGATTTTGGGGTTGCCGGGTGTAACCAGCATGACCTTGTCGGCGCCCAGCGTGACGGCGGTTTCTATCGTGACGCGCGCGGTATCCACGCCGGCGCAGCGTTCGGCGAACGCATCGCGGTTCAAGCCGGCGGCGCCGAAGGTATAGCAGACGGTCTTCAAGCCATGGTCATTCATGGCTTGCCGGATTTCCTTGGGGTCCATGCCGTGGGTAGTCACCCAGTCAATGCCGTCCGTGCCAATCTCGGCCGCCAGGCTGCAGATTCTTTTCAGGTCTTCGGGTTTGTTGTCTTTAAACCAGCCGGTGCGGCCGAGGGTGTAGGACATGACGGATAGTTTCATGGTGTGGTTTCCTTAATTATTTGATGCGGCGCAGGGATCAGTTCCCGGCCAGCATCTCGTCTTCCGCATTGAGCATCATCTTCCGGCAATACGCAAAATTCCGGCGGGCGCTGTCCAGCGGATTGTCCCGTTGGCTGTGTTGTTCGAGGACCAACCAGCGGACGCCGGCGCCGGCGGCGGTCCGGTAGATTGCCGGCAAATCCATGATGCCGGCGCCAAGTTCGGTGGAAAATTCCTGGCTGTTGCCGGCCGGCGGCGGGCTGGAATGCCCGGCCGGGTCCATGTCGTTGAAATGAATCTGCGGGATGCGTCCGGTATATTTTCTGAGATGCGCGCACGGATCGCACCCGGCGTAATATGCGAAAAATGTGTCGAACAGAAATTGCTGGCCGTCGCCGGCGGTTTCCTCCAGGAGGGCCTCCAGGATCATCCGCCCGTCCGGGAGTTTCTGAAACTCATTGGCATGGTTGTGGTAAGTCAGGTCAAATCCCTGTCCGGCCGCAGTCTTCTTTATGGATCGCAGTTTTCCCAGCACTTCCTTGAAATTATCCGGCGCAAAATTCAGGCTGACCGCCAGGTATTCAGGTTTTAACACGCGGGCGAAAGCGTAAACGGGGCTGCCGGCGTCAAGCAGTCCGGGCGCGTTGGCAAACATGCCGGAAACACGCAATCCCGCTTGACGTAGGAACTCCGCCAATTGCGACGGGGTCATGCCGCCGTAAGCCCCCGACCATTCGATGCTGTCAAAGCCGATGTCCGCCAGCGCCAGCAGGGTTTCCCGGAATTTTTCCTGCATCAGGGAACGCACGCTGTAAAGCTGAATGGCCAGGGGCAAGCTTGCTTTGGCGGAAGATTCTGTTGTCATGGCTTGATTCGTGGCCGTCTCCAAACGGCCGGGCAGGGCCGCGCGGGAGCATCCGCGGCCGGTAGTTATGCCCACAGTTTATTGATGGTGTTGATCGTCCAGTCCGCCAGTTCCCTTCCGCCTTCCGGGCCCACGGGGGTGCTGGCGGGAACGGCGCCGTAGCTCTTGCCGGCCACGGCGCGGTCGGACGGCAGGTAGGTCCCCGCGCCGACATGCTGCACCAGAAACGTCTGCGTGGCCGCGCTGCGCGCCTTGATCTGCATGCCGAAATCCAGGTAATATTCGAAAGGATTGGTCGCCAGCGCGACTCCGCCCAGGCGCAACACATGCGCCTCAATCGGCAGCCGGGGCTGTTGCTGCTGCATGGCGTAGCGTTCGGCCACACCTTCGAACCACTTCACGCGTCGGTAGGCGGACGTGATGCTGACATACCAGCGGGGCGCCTGCTTCTTTTCCGGATGCGCCGCCAGGTCGGCGCGCAGTTCCTCGTAGCGCGCCCGCATTTTTTGCGCTTCCGCCAGCGCCTCGTCCACGTCTGCCCGGGTAAGGTTGCGGCGCGGAAGCTCCACGATTTGCGCCAGATGGCGGAATGCCGGGGCCATGTCAACATCCCGGTTCACCGCCGGCACGATTACGCCGATGGTGTCGGCGATCCGCAAAGCGATTTCCCGGCGCAAGGCGCCGGGCGCGCCCAGGTTGCCGTCCGGTTTTTCCGGCAGTTGATCCGTCAAGCCCTTCAAATGAAGCATGCGCGCTTCGGCGGCCTGGTTGATCAGCACGTGCGGCGATTGGTCGCCGGACGCGCTGTTTTGCGGCAGGATGAACAGGTTGCCGCCGAACCTCCGGCGCAGTTCCTGCCGGACGTCATGCCAGTAATCCGCGCTGAGCTGGTAGGAATTTTCGCTGACCTGCGACGGACAGGCCAGGTTGACCACCATGCCGGAAAGCTTTTTATCCGCATCATAGGCGCACAGCAGGTTCACCGCATGATCTTCGTACCCTTCGACATGGCTGAATTCCCGATCGTTGGTCTTGCCGTACATTCGGGTTTCGCCGGTATAATAAGAAATGCGGCGGTTGCGGCCGACCACCGCCTGCCCCAGGCCGAAGCCGATTCCGCCGGGCGCGCGGGACCGCCAGGCCGACGCTGCGGCTTCCGCAATGCGCATTGCCGCAAAATCAACATATTCCGCCGGATCCATCACATCCAGTTCCACACCCACGCGCGTGGGCACATTGCCGCCGCCGAATTTGGACATGCCGTCCGCCCGGACCTCGGGCGCGGCATGGGTATGCGTGGCGTTCAGAAAGACGGTCAAAGGATCCAGTTCCGGCAAACACTGCTTGATTTGCGCGCGGACGGCTTCCAAAAGGTTGTCGGGAATGGCGACCAGGTCGCAACTGACCATAATGGCGCGCTGGCCGCCCCCGTCGGACTCAAGCGCCAGCGCGGTGGCGGTGATCGGATCCATAACGCCCTCGGACACCCGGGCGTGGAACTGGCCGGCGACCATCACCGTCCTGTCCGGCGTGATATCGGCCGAACCCCAGCCGATTTTGAGAGATGAGTTCGATTTTTCCATTTGGTTTATCCTTTGATCAGGCCGATCGCGGCCTCCGCCAGCAGGTCGCCGGTCTCCGGCGCCATCTGGCTTGACCCGGCGAAAGTGGTTTCGTATCCGCCGCGTTCGAACGCCTGGCGCGTCGGCACATATCCCAGCATGCCGTTGGCATGCCCCACGATCCAGGCGCGGGTTGGATGGGATTTTTCCTTGATGCGCAGGCCGTGTTCGACGAAATACTCGGCGGGAATGCCAACCCAGGCGTATTCGTCCATGAACAACACCTGGACTTCGGCCGGATTGGTCTTGCGAACGCGGATTTTCTCGCAAAGCGCCGGCATGCCGCGTTCGTAAATTTCAGGATCAATAAACCGTTGGGCGCCGCGGATCGTCCCCTTGATTTCCGCCTCGGTCGGATTGCGGAAAGGCAGTTGCAGGGTTGCAGATGCCGCGCGCATTGCCACCCGGCCGCGCCAGTTCAATTCGGCGAGCATGATGGTCGCGCGGTCGGCCAGCCGGAATCCCAGCGCCTGCATGGAATGATTGACTCCCGGGTTCAGGAAGTCCCAGTTAATCAAATTGCCGCAGGCGCCGTTCATGAACAGGGTCACCGGGCAGCCGCGCTGTTTCATGACTTTGGCCAGCACTCCGGGGTAACCGGCCGAAAAAACATTTTCGCCGCCATGGTGCACAGGGTGGCAGGCAAAATTCACCATGCAGCCAAGCAGGCGGCCGTCCTTGCCGCGGGCCGCCAGCAGGCCGACTTCCGGGTCGGCCGGCCCCTCAACGCACAAGGCGTCGGGGGAGATGGCGACCTGGGTTTTGACCGTGCCGTCGCGCATGATCATCCGGCGGTTGAATGACAGGCCGGTTTCAATGCCGCGGCCGAACCCAATTCCGGCATCCGCCAGGTTGCGCAGCGCCGACCCGAACACAGCCACGCAGCGGTTAACCAATTCCGCGGTGTAAGCTTCATCCCGCGGCACGTCGCCAAGGTTGGCCACGGCCGGACCGGCGTGATTGTGCGTGGCCGAAACCATGACATTGGCGCCGGGGAATCCGCATTCGCCGGCGATGCGTTGACGAATCTGGTCCACCTGGGCCGCGCGGATGCTGAGCAGATCCAGTTGGATGAATCCCAACCTGGCGGCGCCGTTGTCAAAGACCGCTGCGCGCGCGTACAATGGATCCAGGGCGCGTTCGCCGATGACTTCCTTCAGCCACCCGATTTTGCGGGTGCCCGGCGGGGGGGTGATGTCAATTTCCGCAAATCCGGCTTGCATTTTATTTCTTCTTCGGCGCGCAGAGTTTTTCCACGTCCAGTTGATTCAGATTGTTAAACACTTTCTGGAAGGCGCGGGCGGTGGCGCGCACCGTGCTTTTGCCGTTCGGAGCGCGCAACGGGTAGGTCATGCCGAAATGCGTCTCGGTGTGCCTTTGCGCCACGGGATAGGCTTTGGGATCGTATTTGACCGGCTCGGTCAGCGGACAGCGCCAGGGACACCCGTGGCCGTAGGCGTTCTGCGCCTGGAAGACCGTCATTTCCGGCAGGATGAAATTCTGCCAAACGCCCACCAGCGCGCCTTCGGCCTTGAGCGCCGCCATCACGGCGTTGCGGAACATTTTTTTGTCGCCCGTCCAGCGCGCCGCGCGCATGTCAATCCGGCTGGTAAAATTGTACCAGTTATGCGTGTGGCCTCGGGGTTCGGTCGGCAGGATCAGCGCGGGCGTGCCCTTCAGCAAATCCAGCAGCAGGGCGGCGTTTTCCCGCTGCACCTTGAGGTAGCGGTCCATCTTGGTGAGTTGGGCGCGGCCGAAGGCGGCGGTCAGGTCGTTGCCGCGGTACATCCAGCCGAGGGCGTAGGCATGGTAATCGCGCGATTCCATAGGGGTGCGCGTTTCGCCGAACGACCAGAGCATTTTGGCCTTGTTCCAGATTTCCATGTCGTCAGTGACGAACATGCCGCCTTCCCCGGCGCACAGGCATTTGTTCTGATTGAAGCTGAAGGCGGCGCAATGGCCCAGCGTGCCGGCCTTGCGCCCCTTGAAAAGCGCCCCATGGGCCTGGCAGGCGTCTTCAATGACGAACAAATTGTGCTTGCGGGCGATTTTCATGACCGCGTCCATGTTGACCGTCAACCCGTGCAGGTGCACGACGACGATTGCCCGGGTCTTCCTGGTGATGGCCGCCTCGATTTTTTTGACGTCAATGTTGATGGTGTCAAAGTCAATGTCCACAAAGACCGGAATGCAATTGTTGTGCAGGATGCAGGTGGCGCTGGAACTCCAGGAATAGGCCGGCACCAGCACGTGATCGCCGGCGCTCAAGCCGCAGCCCACCAGCCCCATGTGCAGGGCGCCGGTGCCGCTGTTGGTGTATATGGCGTATTGATTGCCGTTCCAGGCGGCGAATTCCTCCTGGAATGCCTTGGCATTGGGGCCGAAAGTGTGCACACCGCCCTCCAGGGAAGCCATCACGAGTTTGCGGTCGATTGCGTCAATCGGCGGCCAACCCTTGATCAGTCCTGCGGGAATTGCCGGTTTGCCGCCATTGATTGCCAGTGTGTCGGATTGCATTATTTACGCTCCTGTGATTGTTAAGTGTTTGCGATACTGCTATAAAAAATTATACGTCCCAGGTGACGGGTGTCGGCGGCGCGCGGAATGTAAGACACAACACTTTCATCCCCTTCCGACACGCGACACCCGACACGCGACACGCGACACCCGACACGCGACACGCGACACGCGACACCCGACACGCGACACCCGACACCCGACACCCGACACGCGACACCCGACACGTTATTCGCTTGGTGACGCTCCCCGCCTTAATATCCCAGTTTCCGCATGTAGGCCATGTTGGCCGCCGCGCTTTCCCGGTTTGATACCGGGGCCTTGTCCAGTTCGATAGTCAGGTAGCCGCCGTACCCGGCATCTTCCAGAACTTTTACAAATCCCGGAATATCCACCTCGCCCTGGCCGAGTTCCAGGAACGAGCTGAAGACTTCGAAACCGCGGACGCTGCCGAAATCGCCTTCGGCTTTCTGCTCCTTGCGCACGTCCTTGATGTGCGTAAAGCCGACGCGCCGGGCGTAGCGTTTGGTGACGGCCACCGGGTCGCATTTGCCGACGGTCATGTGCGCAGTATCCGGCCCGAAGCCGATTTCCGCCGGATCGGTATTCTGCATGATGAAGTCAATTTCGTTTTCGAACATGACCAGGGTGTTGGCGTGCGGGTGAATGCAGGGCAGAATCCCGTAAGGCCGGGCAACCTTGCCGATGGCCTGCAGGGTTTCCAGCGTCAGGCGCAGTTCTTCCGGCGTGGCGCCGCCGCCTTTTTTGCCGGCCGCTTGCACGTTCATGCGCTGGATGTTGTTTGCGGCCAGGAATTCCAGCGATCTTTCCACCGTCGCCACGTCATTCTGCCTGTCACCCCGGTTCCAGAAATAAAAACTCACCGGGAACACCTGGTGATCGTTGACGATATCCTGGAATTCCCTGAGGCTGTCGCGGAACAGGTCCACTGCCGTGGCCACGCTCTCAAAATATTTGCAGCCGATGGACTGCATGTCCTTCAAGGCGGCGATCATTTGCGCTTTTTCCTTCAGTCCCCAGGGCCAGACGGCATAAGCTAGCTTGGCGTTCGGCATGGTTGCATCCTTCCTTGGTTGCTGGCGCGAAACCCGGGCGGCCACGAACGGCATTCCGGTTGCGCTTGTTGGGGGGTGATTCTGCCCCGGCGGGCCGGCAAATGCAAGAGTAGGAATTTGCTATTACGGGTAAAATATTGCGCATCCAGCCGGGCCGCTCGCGCCGGCGGAAGCGTATTTGCGACGGCCGGCTGCACGGCCATGCTTAATGGCGGGCGGCATAGCGCAAATCCCTGGGGGCGAACCCGAAGTGGCGGTGGAATACCTTGGAAAAGTAATTGCCGTCATGGTAACCGACGGCATGGGCGGCTTCCTTGATCGAGTGCTTTCCCGATTGCAGCAGCAGCTTGGCCTGCTGCATGCGCCGGTTGGTCAGGTATTCCAGGAGCGAGAAATCATTTTCACGGCTGAAAAGATGGGAGAGGTAAAACGGGCTGATGCGCAGGTGCCGGGCGATTTGTTCCAGGGAAATTTCATCGGCGTAATGCGCGTTCAGATAGGCGCGGGCCTGCAGCATCAAGGCGCGGGCATGGTTGGCCCCGGGCGGCGTCCGCCGGCGGGCAGCCGCGCCGCCGGTCAAAAGCGAGTGGAGGACGGTCAGCAGAATCGTCAGCAGATGGGCGCGCGCCAGCAGCCGGTCGGCGTCGGTGCCGGCGGCCAGGCGGTCGCGCAGCTGGTCGCATAGCGCGGCGACCGCGCGCCGGGCGGCGGGGGAGGCGGCGCGGCAGGCGTCGAGCGGCAGAAGCTGGAAATAATCGCGGTCATGCTGCCAGCGGAAGACGACCATGAAAACTTTCATTCCCAGCGCCAGGTCGAATTCATCGCGGTGGCGGATGCCGGCGGGAATCAGCACGAAGCCGCCGGGCGCGGTGGTGAAACTCCGGCGGCGGTAAAAAACCGTCCGCACCCAGCCTTCCATCACCAGCAGCAGTTCGCAGTGTCCGGATTGATGGTTGTGGACGGCCCAATGCGGCTCGAAAATCTTGTCGCCCATGGAAATTATATCGGGCAGATGCGTAAAGGCGGTGTTCATTGCATCATCCGGTGTGCGTTCCGCACGGCTTCCAGGTAGTTCAGAATGCCGTCGGCAATGCCTTGCGCCAGTTTGTCGCGGTAGGCTTTTTGGATGATTTTGTGCTCCTCGCCGGGATTGGAGATAAACCCGCCTTCAACCAGGGCCGCGGGGCAGGGAACGTTGCGTATGACGTAAAAGCGCGAACGCCTTACGCCGCGGTCGCCGGCGCCGGAAAACTGCAACAGCCGGCGCTGCAGGGCGTAGCCCAGATACATGTTGGCGATGTCGTACCGGTTGCCGGCGTACGCCAGCCGGTCGCGTCCTTCAACCTTGCCCTGGGCGGTGATCGGGCAGCCGGCGGGGGGGAGCACATGCGTTTCGATGCCCGCGGCGTCGCGGGACGCGGCGGCGTTCATATGGATGCTGATGAACACATCGGCGTCCCAGCGCTCCGCCAACCGGCAGCGATCGTCCAGCGACAGGTAACGGTCGCCTTCGCGGGTCAGGCGCGCCCGCAGTCCTTTTTGGCGCAGGAGATCGCGCACCTTGCGCGCCAGGTAGAGCGTGACGCGCTTTTCTTCAACCTGGCGGGGTGAAACGGCGCCTTTGTCCCGGCCGCCGTGGCCGGCATCCAGCACGACCACCTGCCGCCCGGCCGCGGTCAGACCACGATGGGGAAACATCAACGGCAGCAGGGTCTTGTCCGCGTCGGTCCTGGACAAGGCCCATGCTCCGCGAAGCCTGGTTACCGGGTGATTAAGCCAGATGGTCACGCCATTGTAGGTTCCGCGCCGGCTGTCGCCTTCCAGGGTAAACGAGTGAAACCGGCAGGCCAGGATAATGGCTTTGCCGTGCACCTTGAACTCCGTGAAACCATGGGCGCGCGCAAACTTGCTCAGCGTGATTAACGGCGCCGGGGCCGCGGCGGCGGGGAGGACGTCCGCGCAGCATGCCGCCAGGAGGGCGGCGGCCAGGAGCGGGCGGGAAAGGTGGCGGAGGATATTCAACTTGGTTGCGCGGCGCCTTTCAGTCTGTAAATTATGTTATGCAGTCCGCGGCGGCGGATTGACACCTATATTCACATAGTATAAACTATGCTTTCAGAAAAAAAAAGGAGTTTTTGTCATGGCTGAAATTAGCGAAGTAAATATTTCCAAGCGGGCGCGCGAATTGTTCGTCAAGGGGCAAACGGCCATGGAACGCAACAATCTGGTCTACGCCATTGAGATGTTTTTTGCCGCCGTGGAAATTGAGCCGCGGTTTTTAAATGCCCGCAATTATCTGCGCGCCGCCGAAATCAAGCAGTTTAACGACCGCGGCGGCGGCGCCGTGCGGCACGCCATGGCCTTGCTGGCCGGCTTGCCGCAGCTGATCGTTGCTACCCTGCGCTTGCAGATGAAACAGGGCGCCCAAGCCTTGCGGGCGGCGGAAGCCTTGATGAAGCTGGACCCGCTCCATCCGGTTTTCCTGCGCGTGCTGGAGCAGGCGGCGGTGGCTGCCGGCATGCCGGAGGTGGCCATCCAGACTTTCACGGCGGCCCGCGAATACGCGCCGGAAGACGTTGACTTGATTGTGCGGCTCGGACGCCTGCTGGCCGATGCCAACCAACTGGCCGAGGCCAAGGAATGCCTGGAAAAAGCGGCCTCAATGCTTCCGAACGACGCTCGCGTCGTCAATGCCCTGAAAGACGTCATGGCGCGGGAAACCATGGCCAAGGGCGGATGGACCGATGCCGCGCGCGACGGCGGATCTTACCGCAACGTGATCAAGGATGCGCGCGCAGCCACCATCCTGGAACAGGGCTCCCGCGCCGTGCAGGACGCCCACAGCCTGGAATTGCTGCTGAACGATATGCTGGATAAGGTGAAGCACAATCCCGACAACGTCAATTTCCGGCGTCAATTGGCTAACCTGTATGCGCAAGGCAACCGGTTCGACGACGCCATTCGGACGCTGGAAGAAGCGCGCCGCAGCAGCGCCGGCGACCCCCAGATTGACCAGGCCTTGGCGCAGGTGCGCCTGAAAGAGTTCGACTTCGAGATCGAGCAGGCCCGGGAAAACGGCGACAAGGACGGCGTGGCCGCCCGCCAGGCCGCGCGGGCGGACTTCCTCTTCAAGGATGTGCAGTCGCGGGTTGAGCGTTATCCGAACGATTGGGCGTTGCGGTTCGAGTTCGGCAGCCTGTTGCTGGAAGGCGGTCAGTTGAACGAGGCCATCCAGCAGTTTCAACTGGCGCAGCGCAATCCCCAGTTCCGCCTGCGCGCCATGTTCAACATGGCCCTGTGCTTCAAGCAGAAAGGCCAGTTGGACCTGGCCAGCGAGCAGTTTGAGAAAGTCGCGGCGGAATTGACGGAAATGAACGACCTCAAGAAAGACGTTTATTACCAGATGGGCGAAATCCTGGAACAGCAGGGGAAAACGCAGGAAGCGGTCCAGCGCTTTTACAAGGAAATCTACCAGGCCGACATATCTTACCGCGACATCGCCGCCAAGATGGAACAGCAGCCAACCGGCTGAGCGCCGCCAATTTACATCCGCCGGTTTGCTGCGGGGCGGCCTGGCCGCATGCCTGCCGGCAACTGATGGCGCTTGCGGCACTCCGGAATAATGCGCAAATGCAGCATAAAGTGGACAAGCCGGTTTTAGGGTTTATGACGCTGATAGCCGGCGTGGCTTTGTTCAGCACGGTGGAAGTCTTATCCAAGCTGATCGGGACGCGGGTGTCGCCCTGGCTGCTGGTTTTTCTGCGTTTTTTCATCACCGGCCTGGTGCTGCTGGCGCTGGTGGGCCGCGATTTGCCCCGGCGCCTGGCGGCCTTGACCGGGCGTGATTACGGACTGTTTGCCTTCAATGGTTTTGTCAGCATTGCCGTTGCAATTTCGCTGTTTCACCTGGCTTTGCTGGTGTTTGAAAAGGCGGCTTCCTGCGCGGTGGTCTTCAGCGCCAATCCCATTTTTGTCATGCTGCTGGCGCGATTTATCAACCGCGAGCCGCTGAGTTGGCCCAAGGCGGCGGCCGTCCTGAGCGGCGGGGTCGGCGTGGCTTTTTTTGCGTGGGAATCGGGCGCCTTCACGCTTCAGTCGCTGCAGGCGCTGGGGTTGATCGCCGCTTCCGCGCTGCTGTTTTCGGCGGGAATTTGCATTGCACGCCGGGTCATCCACCGCTACGGCGTATTTATCCTGACGGGATTTACAACCTTGTTCGGAAGCTTGATGGTGCTGCCCTGGGCGGCGTGGAGCCTGTGGCGGACCGGGCCGGCGGGGCTGCTGGACGCGTGGCCGCTGGTGCTGGCGCTGGCGCTGGCCGGCACCACCTTGGCGTACGGTTTGTATTACTACGGCCTGCATCATTGCACCGCATTCCAGGCGTCCATGACGTTTTTTTTAAAACCCGTGCTCGCCTCGCTGCTGGCGGTTCTCTGGCTGGGCGAGGAACTTAACCTGTTCATGGTGCTCGGTAGCTTCTGCATCCTCTCCGGCCTGGCGATTACCGTGTTTTTCGGCCGCCGCCCCGGCGCCTGATCCGTGTCCGCCCGGACATTTTGACGGCAATATCCTTTAAAAATTAGCGCCTTAAACTCTGAAAACTGCCATAAAAATTAAGGCAAACCGCCTGAGCCTCCGGGTATGACGCTGACGCTGTCCCGCCGCGGAAATCGTCAATAATCTGCTTGCAAATAAACGCAATTCATCGCAGAATTCCCCGCTTGCTTACTGGCGCATGCGGGAGGCTTGCGCCGGTCGTAGGCTTGAAATCGGCCGGCCGGCGGGCGTGCGGGCGGTTGTGAGAGGAGGTGCGATGAAACCCGAGGTTTTGGAGCGCTGGACGCTGGATAAGGCGGCGGAACTTTACGGAGTCAAGAACTGGGGCACCGGTTATTTTGACATTTCCGAAAACGGCGAAATGATTGTGCGGCCGCACGGGCCGACCGGCCAGGTCAGCATCAACATGATGGAACTGATCGCCGGCCTCAAGGCGCGGGGTCTCAACATGCCGGTGCTCCTGCGTTTTGCGGACATTCTTTCAGCGCGCATCAACCAGTTGTATGACGCCTTCAATACGGCGATCCGCGATTACAAATACAACGGCATTTACCGCGGCGTGTATCCCATCAAGGTCAACCAGCAGAAACAGGTGGTGGCGGAAATCGTGGAATTCGGCAGTCCCTACCACCATGGCCTGGAAGCCGGCAGCAAGGCGGAACTGATGGCGGCGCTGGCCTACATCGAGGATCCTGAGGCATTGATCGTCTGCAACGGCTACAAGGACGAGGAATTCATTGATCTTGCCTTGTATGCCAAGAAAATGGGGTTGCAATCCATCCTGGTGATTGATTCATACGGCGAGTTGGATTTGATCATGGAGCGCGCGCAGCAGATGGGCGTGCGGCCCAACCTGGGCGTGCGGGTGAAATTGTCCAGCCGTGCCGGCGGCCATTGGGACGGCTCGGGCGGTGATCGGAGCATGTTCGGCTTGAATACGGCGCAGTTGATCGAGATGATTGACAACCTGCGCGCGCGCGGCATGCTGGATTGCCTGCGGATGCTGCATTCGCATCTCGGCTCGCAGGTTTCCAATATCCGCAATATCCGCGCCGCGCTGCGCGAGGCCTGCCGGGTGTATGCCGAAATGGCGCGCGAAGGCGCCGCCATGGGAATCATCAATATCGGGGGCGGCCTGGCGGTGGATTACGACGGCTCCCACACCAACTTCGCCAGCAGCCGCAATTACACCGAGCAGGAATACGCGGCGGACGTGGTGGAAGCCGTCATGAGCGCCTGCGATGAAGCCGAATTAGCGCATCCGATGATTGTCAGCGAATCCGGGCGGGCCATTGTGGCGCACCATTCCGTGCTGGTGTTTAACGTGCTCAATGTCAGCAAGTTCGAGCCGCCGCCGGTGGCCGACCGGCTGCCGGAAGACAGCCATGAGGCCCTGGGCAATCTCATGGAAGTGCGCAATGCCATATCCACCAAGAACCTTCAGGAATGCTACCATGACGCGGTTTATTACCGCGATGAAATTCGCTCGCTTTTCCACCATGGCAACCTGACGCTGCGCGAGCGCGCGCTGGCGGAAAATATTTTCTGGGAAATTGTCTGCCGGATCGCCTCGGAAAACAAGGACCGGAAATACGTGCCGGAGGAGTTGCAGGGGCTTGAGCCGGCGATTGCCGATTCTTATTACTGCAATTTCAGCGTGTTTCAATCGCTGCCGGACTCCTGGGCCATTGATCAACTCTTTCCCATCATGCCCATTCACCGTTTGAACGAAATGCCCGTCCGTCATGGCACCATTGCCGATATCACCTGCGATTCCGACGGCAAAATCGACCGGTTCATTGATCTGCACGATGTCAAGTCCACCCTGCCGCTCCATGAATTGCGCCCCGGCGAGGAATATTACCTGGGGGTCTTTCTGGTCGGCGCATACCAGGAAACCCTGGGCGATCTCCACAACCTGCTGGGCGATACAAATGTGCTGCATGTGCGCGCCGGGCCGGACGGCACGGTGGAATATACCAACGAAATCGCGGGCGACACGGTGGCGGATGTGCTCTCCTTCGTGGAGTATGATCCCCGGGAAATGATTAACCGCGTGCGCCGCATGGCGGAACAGGCGGTTCGCAACGGTCGGATCACCGCGGTGGAGCGCCGTGAAATCATGCTGGCTTATGAAGCCGGCATGCGCGGTTATACGTACTTCGAACAATAATGCCGGCCGGTCGTGCCCGGCCCGCAGCCTGCGGCGGCCGGCGCGGTGAAACGCCGGCGTCCCTCCGTTCCGCTGTTAAGCCGGGAATCGAGCCTGCCATGAATTTAGGACATTTTCTCGAAAACGGCGCGGATTATGCGCAGACTCCGGATGCGCCCTACGCGGTGCTGCCCGTGCCTTACGAACGTTCGGTGAGTTATGGGCGCGGCACCGGCGCGGCGCCGGCCGCCATCCTGGCCGCCAGCACGCAAATTGAAATGTTTGACGAAGAATTGTTGCTGGCTCCGGCTCTGGCCGTGCATACCCTGCCGGCGCCGGATTGTCGAAACGGAGACGCCGCGCAAATCCTGGCGCGCATCGGCGCCGCCGCGGCGCCGGAACTGGACGCCGGGCGTTTTCTGCTGGCCCTGGGCGGAGAACACTCGATCACGGCGCCGCTGGTGGCGGCCGCCGCCAGGGCGCATCCCGGTCTGTCGGTCCTCCACTTGGATGCTCATCTGGATTTGCGCGATCAATACCATGGCGACCCGCAGTCGCATGCCTGCGTCATGCGCCGCGTGTTGGAAATGAATATCCCGTCCGTGCATGTCGGCATCCGCAGCGTCTGCGCCGAAGAATATAGTCTTGTCAGCGGACGGCATTTGCCGGTATGCTGGTGGCGCGACCTGGCGCAGGATGCCGGCGGCGCCTGGATGGACGCTGTGCTGGAGCGCCTGGGCGATCGGGTTTATATCAGCCTTGACGTGGATGTGCTGGATCCCGGCCTGATGCCCGGCACGGGCACGCCGGAGCCGGGAGGTTTGTCGTGGCTGGCGGTAACGCGCCTGCTGCGCCGGGTGTGCCGGCGGCGCGCGGTGGTGGCGGCGGATATCGTGGAAACCGCACCCGTGCCGGGCATGGTTGTGGCCGAATACACGGCCGCACGCCTGGGGGCAAAATTGCTGGCATACCACAAGTGCGAAGGACGCAAAATTCTACGGAGTTGAATGTAGACTGCCGCCGGGGGGCCCGGCGGTAAATTTCATGCCTGCGCGCCGGCAGGCAATCGTAAATTTTACTGCAAGGCGCCGGCGGTTTTTGGAAATCATACATGGGCTCGAATACAACATGCATGGCGGGCGCCGCGCTTTGCGCCCTGGTTTTTATGGCCGGGTGCGCGCCGGTGCTGCGCGAAGACCGGGGATTGCGCGTGCTTGGCGATTATGCGCCGGGATCGGACACGAGGGAAGTGGTGATTACCACCCGCGACCCGGCGCGGATTACCGAAATCGCCCGCGGCGATGAGGACTGGGATGTGCGGCGGGCCGCCGTGCGGAAGCTTTCCGACCAGACTACGCTTTTTTCCATCGCCCGCGCCGATCCGGTGGCGGCGGTGCGCGTGGCTGCGGTGGAGCAGTTGACTGACCAGCGCGCCTTGCGGATGGCGGCCATGGATAACACCGAACCGATGGCCCGGCTGGCCGCGGTGGACAAAGTCGAGAGTCAGGCGGTGTTGGCGGAAATTTGCGCGGCCAATACCGACCGCATGGTCCGGCGCGCCGCCGTTGAGCGCATCCGCAGCGAGGGAATATTGCGCGAGATTGCTTTGCAAAACGACGATGACTTCATCCGGGCGGCGGCGGCGGCGCGCTTGACCCGCCAGGATTATCTGTTACAGGTATTTCGCGGCAGCGGGGACCAGTTGGTGCGGCGCACGGCTCTGCGCGGCATCAAAGATCCGCGCCTGCTGGCGGAGGTGGCGGCGAATCCCGGGGACCGGGACGTGCGCAAAATGGCGGTGGAATTGATCGCCGACCAGGCGGTGCTGGGCGCCATCGCCGACCGGGAGACGGATGATGTCATCCGCTGCCTTGCGGTGCGCAAGCTGACTGATCAAAGCATCCTCCTGCGCCTGGCGCGTTCCGATCGGACGCCGATGGTGCGCGAAGCGGCGGTGGAACGGATTGCCGATCAGGCCGCGCTGGCGGAACTGGTGCGGCACGAAACCGAGCCGCGGGTGCGGCGGGCCGCCGTTGCCCGCCTGCAGGGCCATACCCTGGCGCGCGTGGCGCTGCAGGATGCCGACCCGGAAGTGCGCCGCCTGGCCGTCATCCAGCTTGATCCCCTGGCTGCATCCGGCGCGCTGGAGGAAGCGGCTGTCAAGGACGCGGATGCGCAGGTGCGGCAGGCGGCGGTTGAAAAATTAAAAAATCAATCCGTGCTTGCCGTCATCGCCCGCGCGGACGCGGATCCCGCGGTGCGGCAGGCGGCCCTGCGCCGCATCACCGACCAGGCCGCGGTGGAAGCCGCCGCACTCCGCGACCCCGATCCCGCCGTGCGGGCGGCCGCCGTGGAACGCCTGGTTGACCAGCGGGTGCTGCAGACTGTGGCCTTGCACGATGTTCACCGCGATGTGCGCGTGCTGGCGGCGGGCCGGATCACCGATCAGACCCTGCTGGCGCAACTGTCCAGATCGGATAATCAACATGTGCGCCTGTCGGCTGTGTCCAGGCTGAACGACCAGGCGGTCCTGGCGGATATCGCCCGCAACGATCCGCTCGCGGATGTCCGCCGCGCGGCGGTCACGCGCACGCACGATCCGCAGGTCATCGCCGATGCGGCGGCGTCGGACACGGACGCCATGGTGCGCGAGACGGCTTTGCGCCTGCTGACAGACCTGGAATTGCTGGCGCGCATTCGCGACCATGATCCCATCCGGGAAGTGCGGGCGGCCGCCGTCCAGCGGCTGCAGGAATTAAAGGACAGCGGCATATCACCATGAATTCCACGCAACCTGACCGCAACGCCGGGCGGGACCGGGCCGTCCAGCTCGATTTATCCGCCATCAAGCGGATTCTTCCGCATCGTTATCCGATGCTCATGCTGGATTACGCCCAATGGCTGCCGGCCGAGCAGTGCGGCGAAGCTTGGAAATGCGTGGCGGCGGACGAGCCTTTTTTCCCCGGCCATTTCCCCGGCCGGCCGGTTATGCCCGGGGTTCTGATCCTGGAAGCCATGTTGCAGAATGCCGGTCTGGTGCTGCACCAACTGGCGGCGCCCGGCAACGGCGAACCGATGGTTAGCGCCATGCGTAAAATCAAGTTCCGGCGCCCGGTCATTCCCGGCGATCTGCTCCAATTGCGCGCCCGGTTGCGCTCCTTGCGGCCGCGGACGGCGGTGTTTTCGGCGTCCGCCGCGGTGCGCGATCAAATCGCCTGCCAGGCGGAAATCACCATCAGCCGCTGTCCCTTGATGCCGCCGCCGTTCATCCCGCTGCCGGCAGCCGCCGGCGAACCGCTGCTGACCGCCGATAAAATATTGTCAATCATACCCCATCGCCATCCCATGCTCATGGTGGACGCCATCCTGAAGATCGAAGGCGACACACTCACCGCCGTAAAAAATGTTTCCGGCAACGAGCCTTTCTTCCGGGGGCATTTCCCCGGCCCGCCGGTTATGCCCGGATCGCTGCTGCTGGAGTCAATGGCCCAGGCCGGCGCAGTCTACATCCTGCAGCAGCCGCCGCACCGCGGCAAACTGGTTTATTTCATGGGCGTGGACCGCGTGCGGTTCCGCCGGCCAATCCAGCCGGGCTGCCAGTTGCTGATCACCGCGCAGCTGCTTTCATTGCGCAGCCGCGCCGGACGCGCGCGCGGCGCCATCCGCGTCAACGGCGCATTGGCCGTGGATGCCGAGATCAGTTTTGCCCTGGTGGATACCGGCTAGCGCCTGATCCGATGAAGATTCGATTTTATGCGGTATAGCTATCGGTATCGCAATCGGGCTCGCCCGGTAGCGATACCGATTTCGGTGCCGGTGTTGTATCCGGTATAAGGACATCTGTGAAGAGTGTGCAACATCAATCATTCCTTGGCGGATCAGGGCGAATCCCTCACGCCGGCAACCGGCACGGCGGCGCGCGGCTCGCGATGCTGCTGCCGCTGCTGCTTGCCGGCGGAATATTGCGGGCGGCGGAAGATGCCCGGGAGCCCGCCGCCGGGGAGATCATGCGCCAAGTGCGAGCCAACCTGCCCCAGGCGCCGGTGCTGATGCGCGGTCAATTGCGGAGCGGGCCTTTGCAGGGCGGGTTCGAACATGATTATTCCGTTGAGATCCGGCTGGATTTCAGCCGGCAGCCCATGACGGCGGACTATGTTCTGCGCGACAGTTTCGGCGGCTTGCTGGAGCAGTTGTTCGTGCTGCGGCACGGGCCGGCGGATGTGGATGCGCGGTATGCCCAGGGCGCGCAGGCGATGTCCGACAAGCTTCCTCCGCCGCATGCCAGCATCCAGTCCACCGATGTTACCTGGAGCGATTTGATGTTGTCTTTCCTGTGGTGGCCCGCGTTGCGGATGGTCGGACGCGATACATTCCGCGGCCGCGATTGCGTGGTGGTGGAACTGGCGCCGCCGGGGACGGCGCCGGCCGCGCCGGACGATCCCGCCGCCATTCTGCCGGAAACATGCCGGTTGTGGGTGGATGAAAAAATGCATGTTTTTTTGCAGATGGAAGTCTGGCTGGCCGGCCGGCCGGCGCGGCGGCTGATGGTCCGCAGTTTCAAAAAGATTGACGGCCAGTGGATGGTGAAGGACCTGGAAATGCGCTCCGTGGGATTGTCGCACCGCACCCTGTTGCGGATCGAGGACATGCAGGTGCTGGCGGCCCCGGCGGATGAATCGGCGCGGGAAAGCGCGCCGGACGCGCCGCCGGCCGCGCGCTGAGACAGCCGGGGACCGCCGTTGCGCTGCATCGGTCAAGCGTCACCAGCACGAAACGCCGGCGCGGCTCGTCAATAAGCCGTCATTCAACCAGTTGCCGGGCGTCATTGCCGGTCTGGCCGGTTAATCCGGTTACCAAATCTTCCACCAGGTCATTTTTGCATTGAACGCGCTGGTCAGGCGCCAGACCGGTTAAATCAAGATACCCCGCGGCGGCATGGCTGTGCCCCCCGAAGGACCCCGTCCGGCGCCGGGTTATCCTGCGCAAATACCGGCCGCAATCCGCTCCGGTTTTGCTGCGGATGGAAACCAGCAGGCGGTCGCCCATGCCGGCGGTGCAGAATGCCCAGCTGATCCGTTCCATGCGCAACAGCAGGTCGGCCAGTTCCGCCACGATTTCGGGTTGGGGCGTTTCCGCCAGGTGGGACCAGGCGACGCTGCGGTAGGTGCGCGCCTGGCGCATGCCTTCAGCCAGGAAGGCATAATATTCCCGCGGAAGCGGGGCCTGCCGGATGCGTCCCAGCAGCCGCAGGTTGCATCCCGCCAGCAACGCCGTGTGCGCGGCAATGTCCCGCGCGGTGGCGCCATGGGTGAATTCCATGGTTTCCGTGGCAATGGCATAAGCCATGATGGTCGCCAGCCAGGGCGGCGGAGCAATTTGCGCCGCTGCCAGCAGTTCATGCAGGCGGGTGGTCGTGGCGCCCAGGTTGGGATGGATGTCCAACAGCAGGCCGGCGGGCGGCGCGGAGCGGCGGGCCAGCCGCAGGTGATGGTCGAAAACCGCTACCGGCCGGAAGCCGGCGGGCAGTGTCACATTGCCGCCCCACGGCAGAACATCAGTGAAAATCGCCGGCTGGGGCCGGCCGCCCGGCGCGGTTTTCAGGTCGGAGTCGGTGCGATAGCGGAAATGCCGGAGCAATTCCCGGTTTTCCGGGCGGGACACGCCGCCGCGGAAAACAATCCGTCCGTTGAGTTGCCAGCGTTTCCGCAGGAGTAATTGCAGGGCGGCGGCCGAGGCCAGGGCGTCGGGATCGGGATAATCGTGGGTAATGATCCATACCCGTCCGCGGGCTGGCAGGACCGCTTGCAGACGTTCCAGGAATTCGGCATCCGCGCTCATTTTAACAGCAGGCCGATGGCCACGCCGACGGCGATAAAGCCGAGAAACACGATGGACTTGATCCCCTGTATGGCAGTGAAAATCAAATTGACTTCAACTTCCGGTCCCTTGGCGTTGAACACCAGCACCAGGGCTGTCAGCAGCAATATCGCCAGTGCGGCAATCATTTTTTTATGCATGGATGCTCCTTGCCTTTTTAAGCGACTCAATCATAACATTTATCCCGCGCCAGGCAATGCAAATCCGCGTCCGGCGAAATTCGGGCGCCTGCGATTCGGTGCAATCAAGCCGGCGCAGGCAACATGCTTTCGTTGCTTTCGCGCAGTCTTCTGCCGCGAAGCGGCTTTGGAGTGCGCAGGCCCGACTGCGCTTTTACAGGCTTGCGTTTAACCAGCAAAATCCGGCGTAGCCGGACGCACTCCAAAAAGTTGCGCTTCGCCGAATAAACCTAATCGCAGATGCGCCCCGAAATTCTTTCCGGGGATAAAAAATGTTTTCATTTGGCGCCGGTCAGTGTATCCTGTAACACTCAGTTTTTTAAAGCATGGCAGGAGGCGGCGATATGGAAAATCTGAAAAAATCCGGCGCGGCCGGGCCGAAGGGTCCGGTGGTGCTGGCAATCATGGATGGCGTAGGCATCGGCAAATATCCCGAGGGCGACGCCGTGCGCTCGGCGTTGACGCCGCAACTGGATTGGCTGGCGCAGCACGCCTTGACCAGACGCCTGAAGGCCCATGGGCGCGCGGTCGGCTTGCCTTCCGATGGCGACATGGGCAACAGCGAGGTTGGCCATAATGCCATCGGGTGCGGCCGCGTTTTTGACCAGGGCGCGATGCTGGTGAATGCCGCCATTGAATCGGGCGACCTGTACCGCGGGAAAGTCTGGCGCGGTTTGATTGAAAACTGCCTCTCCCGCAAGTCCACCCTCCATTTTATCGGCTTGTTTTCGGATGGCAACGTCCACAGCCATCTTGACCATTTGCGCGCCATGCTGCGCCAGGCCCGTCAGGAAGGCGTCCGCCGCGCGCGGGTGCATATCCTGCTGGACGGCCGCGATGTCGGCGAGACTTCCGCCCTGGATTATGTTGATCCATTTGAAAAATTTCTGGCGGAACTCAATGTTGGCGGCGTGGATTACCGTATCGCGTCCGGCGGCGGGCGGATGCGGATTACCATGGACCGCTACAATGCCGACTGGGGCATGGTCCAACTCGGGTGGGATATCCATGTGCATGCCCGGGGCCCGCAGTTTCCCTCCGCCCGCGCGGCGATCCAGGCGCATCGCCAGGCTCAGCCCGGCGTGATTGACCAGGACCTGCCGCCGTTTGTCATCGCCGAAAACGGCCGGCCGGTGGGGCCGGTCGAGGATGATGACAGCGTGATCTTTTTCAACTTCCGCGGCGATCGCGGGATTGAAATCAGCCGCGCTTTTGAAGATGATGATTTCCATGGATTTGACCGCGGCCGCCGCCCCCGGGTGTGTTACGCCGGTATGATGCAGTATGACGGCGACCTGCAAATCCCAAAGTCTTTCCTGGTCAGTCCCCCGTCCATCAGCCGCACCATGGGCGAGTTGCTGTGCCGCGCCGGCGTCCGCCAGTTGGCGATCAGCGAAACCCAGAAGTTCGGTCATGTAACCTATTTCTTTAACGGCAACCGGTCGGGTAAATTTGACGAAGCCCTGGAAGAATACGTGGAAATCCCATCCGACCGCGTACCCTTTGAACAACGTCCGTGGATGAAAGCCGCCGAGATCACCGACCGCGTGGCGGTTGAAATCGCCGCCAACAAGTATCCTTTCATCAGGTTGAATTATCCCAACGGCGACATGGTGGGACATACCGGCGTTTACCAGGCTGCCCAGATTGCGGTGGAAACGGTGGACCTCTGCCTGGCGCGGCTGATGGATGCCGTGCGCGCCGCCCGGGGGATACTGGTGGTTTCCGCCGATCACGGCAATGCTGACGATATGTACGAACACGATAAAAAAGGCGCGGTGATCCTCAACCCGGATACGGGTCGGCCCAAGGCCAAGACCAGCCATTCGCTCAACCCCGTGCCGGTGCATGTTTACGATCCCGCGCCGGACAGCCCTTGGCGGCTGGCTGAGCGCCAGGACCTGGGAATCAGCAGTCTGGCGGCTACCTGCCTGGCTTTGCTTGGTTTCATTCCACCGGAAGACTATGATCCGCCGCTGGTGACCATTTGACCAGGATGCCCCCGGGCGCGCCGGCCCGGCGCGCCGCTTCAGGCAAGGAATTGCATTATGTCCGATGAACCGTTTGGGCTGGTATTGCATGGCGTGATTGATGACGTCCGGCGCGCTTATGACAAATGGGCGCGCCAGCCGGTGGATTTGGATCTTTCTTCCGTTCCGCCCGACCCGGTGGAATCCTGCCAGACCACGATCTCCCGCAGTCAATCCGTCAGCGGCCCCGGAACGTTTTTCGGCAAGGAACAGCGGACCCTGGTTTTTGAGCCGTCCCACCGGCCGGGCTGGTGGTTTGAGCGGCGCGACCTGCCGGGTTCGCTGCCGATCCGGGTGTCCGTGCGCAATGTCTGGACTACCGCGCGCAATATTGTTCTGCGCAGCGGTTCGCCGCACAATTACATGCGCATGGTGGAGCATATCATTGCGTTGCGGGTGGGCATGCAGATTGACAACCTGGTGATCCGCGTGGATTCGGGCGATCCGCCCCTGTTTGACCGGGGCAGCCTGGACTTGGTGGAAGCATTGGAAGCGGCCGGCACGGCCGCTTCCGCCGAGCCGGCGGTTTGGCTGACCGTGTCCGAGCCGGTGACAGTCGGCGGCGGCAACGGCAGTTTCCTGACTTTATTGCCGGCCGCCGCCCCGGAGCTGCGGGTGGATTGCGCGACGGATTTTCCCAATGCCATTGGCCGCCAGCGCCTGCGCTTCACCTTGAACCGGCAAATCTTCCGCCAAGGCGCCCCGGCGCGCACCAACACCACCGCCGGCATGAAGTTGTACTGCCACACCATCGGCAAAATGTTTGCCGACATCCGCAACCTGGGCTACACGGACAGCAACATCCTGATTGCCGGCAAGCGCCGGTATTTGAATGAACCGCAAATGCTGCACGCGGGCAAGTCGCTGGAGGCGGTCTGGCACCGCGCCACGCTGGATTTGCTGGCCGCGCTGGCGCTGGTTGAGGAAGGGCGCCTGGCCGCGCAGGTTATTTCCTACAAGTCCGGGCATGCCCTGGATGTCGAAATGGTGCGGATTCTTTACAAGTACAATTTGCTGCAGCCGCTGGTTTAGCCCGGCAGGGGCGACGCAATCTCGAATTTTTCCGCGAATCCGGGCCAGGTGACCGCGCGTTGCCAGCGGCGCACGAGCGCGGCGATTTCCGGCGTCGGAGCCTGCCGGGGATGATTTGCGCACCAACCAAGCACGTCATTATCCAGCAGCAGATAAGGCTCCAGGTCGAATTTTTCCGCCAGGGCCGCGCGCCAAAGCTGCATGTCTTTCAACCGGGTTTTGTAGTTCGGGGCCGAACGCGGCCGGCGCGCCCGGGCGGGATGCTGTTCCTCCCGCGCCTGTTGTCCGGCGCGCCAGGCCGCCAGCAGCTTCTCCAGGTTATGGGACTGGCGCAGGATCGGATGCACGCCGCGCAATCCGCGCAGGTATTCCAGGTCAAGTTGCGGCCGCGCCGCCAGTTCCAGCAGGATTTCATTGCGCATGATGAAATGCAGCGGCCGGTTGACCTGGCGCGCCAGTTTGTCGCGGAATGCCGAGAGGGCTCCCAGCACGGCCAGTTGCCGCGGAGTAAGCAGCGCGCTGCGTTTCATGCGGTGATGCGCGGGCGAGGCGGGCAGCCGCATTTCCTGGCGTTCCGCGAAGTCAAACTCCTCTTCCGCCCAGGCAGCGCGCCCCAGTTCCGCCAGGCGCGCCGACAATTTATCGCGCAAGGCGTGCAGGTGCGATGTGTCTCCGGCCGCGTAAGCCAGGGCTTCCTCGGAGATGGGCCGCTTCATCCAGTTCATGGTTTGAAAGCGCTTGTTGGTGGAGACGTTAAAATATTCCGACAGCAAATTGCCCAGTCCGAATTTGCGGTGCCCGCACAGTTGCGCCGCGATCTTGGTGTCGAACACTCCATGCAGTTTCCAGCCGTAAACCTGGTGCGCCGCCCGGCGGTCGAAATCGGCGTCATGCAGAATCAACTGGCGCTCCGGATCGCTGAAAATTGCGCCGAGTGGCTGCAGTTCGATTCCGGAAAGCGGATCAATGATGTAGTGCCGGTTGTCCGGCGTGGATAGTTGGATCAAGGCAATGTGCAGGCCGTACAGATGGCAATGGTTTTCCATCTCCATATCCAACGCCAGGGAGGGCGCGGATTCCAGCAGGGGCAAAGCCAGGCGCAGTTGCTCGGGAGACCGGATCAATTCGTAAGGAGTGGCGGACGCGGTCATTTCCGTTCCAGAAAATGGTATGCCGCCCACAGGGCGATGGCCAGCACCACGGGGATAAATATCAGTATCAGGTTGTTGTTGAACATAATGCGGGTTCACGGCTGCTTCCGCCGCATAATGGCGGCGCTGGTTTACAGGCGTTTATACTAACCGGTAGCCGCGGCGTTAGTCAAGCATATTGCCGGCAAAATGCCGCCGGCGGTCGCAAGTCAGTCCCAGGGGATTGCCGCCGCTCTTTCGTGGCGAAGCCGCTTTGGAGTGCGGCGGCTTGACGCCGCTTTCGCATGGCGCGCGCCAAGCGGCATGGAGATACAACAAGGATTATATACAATCACCCGGCTTCACAGGTGTCCCATAAGGAACGCCAAGGCTGCAGGTTATTAGACTGTAGGCTGCAGGTTAAACCCCGCTATAGTCTACAGCCTTCAGTCTGGTCTGAGTATCCTGCGGGATGCTACCCGGCTTGATGGCATAAAGAAGACGGCTGCATCGTGACCGGTCTTTTCAAAGCGGCGTCAAGCCGCCGCACTCCAAAGCCACTTCGCGGCAGAAGACTTTGAGAAAGCAACGAAAGCGTGTTGCCTGTGCCGGCTTGATTGCACCTAATCGCAGGTGCGCCCCCAGCCCGACCGGGGCAACTTTCTGCTTGTAACCACAGGTTTTTTGGTATAGCTTAACCCCCAGTTTTGACGCAATCCGCCGGGGTGGCGAAATGGCAGACGCACTGGACTCAAAATCCAGCGGTGGCAACACCATGAGGGTTCAACTCCCTCCTCCGGCACCATGGCGCATTTTTTTTGCGCATCCCCCCGGCGCAACCGCATCCGTCAGCCGCTGAAAATTTCCGGCAAACAACGCCGCGCGCTCGGCGCCGGTCAGGCGTTCATAAAGCGCGCCTTGAACGTAAACGGCCGGGTTGTTGACGGGGTAATCCGTCCCAAATAGCAACTTGTCCTTGCCGGCAATGTCCATTGCATGGCGGAGGATGCCCAGCCGGTCAATGCCCGACCCGGAGATGTCCAGGTGCAGGTTCGGATAACGGGCCACTTTGTCCAGCCGCCCCAGCACGTCCTGCTTGCCGCCGCCCGGATGGGCCAATACGATTTTCAGGTCAGGCAGGGCCGCGCAGAGGCGGTCAAGGGGCTCCAGGCTATGGCAGTGCAGGTTGACCACGGCGCCGTGCTCCGATGCGGCGCGCATGACCGTCAAAGCGGCATCCGAGGCGTAATCGTCGCCGTAACCCATCATATAGCCGACCAGTTCGCCGATCCACCGCACGCTTTCCCGGCCGCAGCAGCGTTCGATTTCCCGGCATGATTCCGCGGGGAAATGCGGGTGGACCTGGATGCCCGGCAGGTAGAAGTCCGGAAACCGGTCGCGCAGCCGCAGCGCCTGGTCGTTCAATTGCCTGATGGCGGAAAATGTTTCCGGGGCGCCCGCCGCGACGGGCGCGCCGCAGGCCCGGGAAATGCCGGCGCGGCGCAGGTCCTCGACCTGCCGGGCAAAACCGCCGACCGGGCCAAACCAGTTGAAGTCGGTACGGGCATTGAGCGCGGGATGGATATGGCAATCAATGATGAAGCCGGCGCAGGCGGGCATGGCGTCGGCGCGCGGATAGAGCGGTTTTTTCATGCTTCTTATCGGCGTTTATCTTGCTGGCGGCGGAGCAACGATCCGGCGCGCCGCGCCAAACCGGCGCCGGTGCGGTCCAGGTTTACCAGTTGGTGCAGCGCCACGGCCAGGATCGTGGCCGTGGGCAGCGGATCAGTGAAAAAGGCCTGGATGATGTGAGGCGCCCGGGCGTACAAGCCCGGTTGGAAAGCCGTGCTCAGTCCGAGAAACAGCGATATGCCTACCACGAATGTCCGGCGCGTTTCCCATGGCTCTTCAAACATCTGTTGCAGGCCGATGACGATCATGAAGCAGGCGGCGAAGATAATGGATGCGCCCAGCACCGGCTGCGGCATCAGCGAAAAAAATATTGTCAGGCGCGGTGAAAAGGCCAGCAGGATGAAGATTACACCGGCGGCCATGCTCAGCCAGCGGCTCAACACCTTGGTGGAGGCCGCCAGGCCGACATTGCTGGAGGATGTGTCCACCGCCATTCCGCCGAGCGCGCCGGCCAGCATGGTCGAAAGCCCGTCCGCCATCAGGCCGTTGCGCAGCGGCTTGAAATTCGGGCGTTTTAACTCCGGCTCCGAAATGTGTTGGGCGGCCAGCAGGTTGCCGAACGACTTCAGCGAGCCGCTGATCCCGATGACCACGAACGGCAGCGCCAGTTGCGGGTCGAACGCCAGGTCCCAGAGCTTCCACGGCATGCTTGGCAGCGCCGCCCAGGCCGTGCCGTGCAAGGCATGCAGGGCCAAGCGGCTTTCCGGGGAGACGCACAAGGCCGCCAACCAGCCGGCCAGCATGCCGATCAGCAGGCTGTACACTTTCACCGGGCCCTTTCCCCAGACGTTGCAAAGCACCATCACCGCCAGCGTGGCGAATCCCACCAGCCCGTCGGCCACCACCAGCGCATCGCCGCGGTATGCCAGGCCGAACAGCGAAGTTACCGACGGCGTGATCACGCTTACGCCCACCAAAGCCACCACCAGGCCGACGATGTAGTTGGGAAAGACATGTTTTAATTTCTGGACGATGGGCGCCATGACCACTTCCACCAGCCCGGCCAGGATGGTCATCCCGCGCATGAGCGGCATGCCGCCGGTCCAGGCTGCTGATAATGACAGGCTGAAATAGGACGGTCCGCAAACATTGGGACAGAGGTAGCCCGATCCCAAAAACGGCCATTTAACGGCTTGCATAATTGAGCCGATGCCGCCCGCCAGCATGGAAAACGCCACCAGCGCGGCGGTAACCTCCAGCGAGGCGTTGATCTGCGCGGCGAAAATCACGGGCAGGGAAAGCGAAACAAACATCAGCATCACATGCTGCAATGATAAAGCAATCAGATGCGGGAAAGGCGGCACTTCATTGACGCCGTATTCGTATTTGGTTTGCATATTCCTGTGCCTGCGCCCTGTTTGCTCAGCTTGCGTTCATCACAACCTGGCGATTCAATGTTTTTGACGGACACCGCCCGATGGGCATCAAGGCGGATGGGGCAGATCCGTTATGGCGCCCAGATAAACCGGCTCATTATTCAAGACGGTGCGCCGTATATACAGAGTTTTCTTCACGGGTTGGCGTTCGTCCCGGCTGTAGTCAATGAATGCCTGCCAGACGGAGGCCTGCGTTTCCAGCAAACTCAGCGCGCGGTCGAAGGGGCGGTTGCCGGCGGCATCCACGCACCGGCGCAAATCCAGCCCGATCCGGTTGTCGCCCAGCACCGGAGAAATCAGCATGCGCCCGTCTTCGCGGAACGCGAACACCCGCACGTCGCGGAAATTGTAGGAGGCCAGCGGATCGGCGATGGCCGGCAGGGCGTCCGCGCCCCGGGCCTGGATCAGCCTGGCAGCGCTGTCAACCGAAATGCGGATGAATTCGCGTTCCTCGTGCGGATGGTTCAATCCTCCGCCGACGTAGATTTTACGTCCGTCGGGCAGGCGAATCCGGAAGTGGCAGGAGGACTTCGGCACCGGGTAAAATTTTCCCGGTTCCCACCAGGTGTAATGTACCCAGCCGTGCGGATTATCGGGGTTGTTCAGGGCTTCCCGGATCAGGCGTGAAATGGATTTCCCGTCAATATCCTTGATGTCCGCCAGGCATTGATTGACCAGTTCCGGCATGCCCGCATGGTAGAGGCAGATATCTTCCGCATCGTAAACGTAAAGATAATATTCGCCGGAAGGGGAGCAGCGCTCCCGTAAACTATCGAGGGCGGGCAAGCCCTCGCCTTCAAGCAGGCGGGCGGCGTCGGCCACCATGCGCACCAGGTTCCTGGTGTCCCGGTAGTCGTAGGCCGAGACATCAATGACATCCGTTGGGCGGACGCATCCCGCCAGCAGGATGATTGCAGCCAGTCCGATGCTGATCAATGGCGCCGCGGTCTTCATGGCCGGCAGTGTGCCAAAACGTTGCGCTTAGGTCAATCCCCGGTTATAATCGCATAGCCCCGGTCCTGGCGGGCAGTCCGCGCTTTCAACCGGAATATCCGGTTGATGATCGCGGCGCTATATGATCAACACGCCGTAATCAATCAAGCCCGGCAGGCGGTATGAGTTATAACCCGCCGCCCCGGCGCCATGTTCCGCCGGCTGCGCCCCGGCTCCCGGCGTATGCCAAACGGCTTGTTTCGCGTGCGCCAAACTGCAATGGATTTGGATGGTCAATGCCTGCGCGTCGGGGCAAGGAGCGTATGCCACGAAATGCGCGGCGGTTGCGCCGGACTCCGTCCGGCGCAGAGTAACCGCGACATTCGCCATGTCAGTCATCCGGATTTGCCGGTCGCCGCCCAGCAACGCATCGAGCGCATGCATAACCTCGGAACGGCGGATATGCCAGGCAGGCAGATAATTCCTGGGTTCGGCTTGCATGATGTTGTTGAGCATTTTATCAGATACGCCAGCCATGGGCAGGGTCGCGCAGATGCCCGCGCCGTAGCGGTTGAAAATAAATTCCTGGACGCGCCGGAAGCGGCTGGCGCCCAAAACATCCCGCAGGATGAATTCGGTACGCTCATGCCGGCGTTCGTCGTAAAGTCCGCAATCGCCCAGGACCAGCAGCCGTCCGCCGCGTTCAACGTAACCTTTCAGGGCATCCGCGTCCTGCTGGCTCATCGCGCTGACGCCGGCAAGGATGATCGCTTTGTACCCGCCAGCTTGGGCGGCGCAATCTTCGGAATACAAAACGTTGTAAGGCAATCCGGCGTTGTGTAAAAACTCTTCCGCGGTATGCATGGCCGGCCAGGCGTTTTGCGGGTCAAAGGCCAGGCTGGCGCGGTGATGCAGCACGGCGATGTTGGCGATGTTGCGGGAATCGCCGAATACCGGCAGGGAGCGGACAAAGTCCAGGGCCTTTTTCATGCCGGAATAAATCAGCGGATGCTCGAAATACATGGTCAGCAGGTCGGCGGGCTTGTCGCACATGTGTTCCGGCCGGGTGCGGATGGCCCAGAGCATGCCCGGCGCGCCGCCGCAGGCGGCGGCTTCAAAGATCACCCGCCGGATTTCCGGCTCGGTTTCCGGCATGCCGGTGGCGGTTTTTGAGGCCGTATCGTCAAAATCATGCCGTTTCCATGCGCCGGGAATGCCCATTGAGCCGGCAGCCTCGCAACTGATGAATCCGTGGAAATTACCGGTGGTCTGGCCGTCGGCAACACTTGGAAAAAATTTGTTTTCCAGATACATCAGGTCGTGCAGTTCCAGCAACGGCCGCAGATCAATGCCGCGGTCGTAATTGCTGCTGCCGCGGCCGATGCCGGGATTGGATGCGAACAGGGCGTCCGGCTTGATTGACAGCATGTGATTTTTAAATTCGGACAAAATGTCCAGATTCGCCCTGCAATTAAAGTCCAGCAGGGCCTGGGTGATAGGATCGGCGCCGCCGGCGAATGGCGGCATTTCAATCCGGTCAAAATTCTCAAGGCGGAGTTCGGCCAGCAATTCGCGCCGGTTAGCATATAGCCATTGTTTGAAGCGCCGGATGCACAGGTCGCACCGGCAGGGGACACGGTGGGTATTGTCAATCCAGATGCCGTCGGCGCCGCGCCGCAGGGCGTCGGATATCAATCCCTTGAAATATTCGCGGAATGCCGGGGAGGATTGGCAGACCGTGCGCCGCCAGTAAGCGAATTGCTTGCGGCTGCCGTCGAGTCTGACCCCCCAGACCGTGTCTTTGAAGGTGAAATCTTCCTGCAGTATGTTCTGGTATTGCAGGTAAGGCAGCGAGATTATGCCGCACTTGTGCAGCGTACGGGTCATGCGTTCGAAATCGTCGCGTTCCGCTTGTTCCATGCGCGCGCTGCCGCCCACGGAAAACGGCAGGATGATCAAGTTGACTCCCAGTTCCGCCAGCTTGACGGCGGTTTCCTTCGACATGACCCGGTCATACCAGTCATCATACCAGACGGCCGCGCCGTTGATCGAACCGGCAAACTGTCCGCCGCGCTTGCGCAGTTTGGATATGCCCCAGGCGGCCACCCATACGATTGGTTTCGATCCGAAATGTTTTTTGAGTTTTGTATTCATTATTTTACCAATACGGGCGCTTACCGCAACCCAAGTCGGAATAAATTATCCACAAAAGATTGCAAAAACCATATTAAAAAGGGAAAGCTGCCCCGGATTTTCTAACCGTGAATCACACGAATCCGGCAAAGCCGCGTGCCCGCGCAATGGGCAAACTTTCGGAATCCGGAATATTTTCCCGCAAAGTCACAAAGCCACCAAGAAAGAACCAGCAGGAAAACATGACCGTTCTTGGAAACAGGGCAAATCGCAAAACGGTTTTTGCTTTGTGCTGTTTCCAAGAACGGGGTTCCGTTTAACGGAACTGCCGCATAGCGACATGTTTTCCTTCAGCATCTGTAAATCCGTTCGCCCTTTGTGTCTTGGTGTCTTTGTGAGAAACATTTGGTTCTGCCGGAAATTCTTTTTCTTTGCGATCCTTGTGTCCTTTCGCGGAGAATTTTCCGGCTCTGCCTCTTTGTTCCTTTCTTCTTATGTGCCTTTCTCCATTTAATCCGTGTCCAGGCGGGTGTTGATGCCGATGGTGCCCGATGGCGCATGGGCGATTTCTTCTTCATAATGCGACCAGTCCACGGTCCACGGTTTGCGCCGGCGGAACTTCTGTTTGAATTTATGCGTCAACAGGTCGCGCGCTTCCAGGCTGGCCAGACAGGCCCTGATGCAACCGTCGGCGCCGCCGATTGCCTTGCCGGCATTGTAAAGTTTGGGCGGCGCGTTATAAAACGGCGAGACATGATTCGGACGGAAACTGTCAAATCCTTCAATGTAATAGCCTTTGCCTGGCCCATTTTTGATTTCATCGGCGCCGCGGAAGGCAACATCGCAGGCGTCCATGTCTATTTCCGCCCATTCCAGCGCCTGGCCGGCTACTGTCACCTTGATGCTTTTGTCGGCGCTGATGGCCTTTCCCGGGCAGGCGCGGACGCAGGCCATGCATTTGTTGCAGAGCCTGGGGCCGCTGTAAAGCGGGTCGGGATCGAGTTCCAACTCGGTCAACACCAGGCCGACGCGCACGGCCGGACCGAATTCCGGCGTGATCAGCATTTTGCTCCAGCCGATTTCTCCCAGGCCGGCGGCGAAGGCCGCCAGGCGCAGGTGCACCATGATGTCCGGCGCCGGCTTGCCGGGGGCCACCGGCTTGCTGAAGCCGGCGCGCATCCGGCCTTCATTGTCAATCGCGCGCCAGTCGCTTTGATGTCCCATCGGGAAAGCCTCGTACCCCATGTCTTCAATGTGGCGCGCGAGGTTCATGACGGTGATCGGCATAAAGATATAAGTTATGCCGCCATAGCCCATGGAGGAATAATTGCTGAAGAATGTGCCCTCTTCAATGCCGCGCAGCGAGCCGCGCAGGACGCGGAACCCGACCACGATGCAGGACTTGGCCTCCGGCATGATGTAGCGGGGGTCCATCTGGATCGGCGCGCCGTCAAAGCGGTCCATCGAGGCGATGCCGACCAGGTCGGCGCCGAGCGATTTGGCGAGTTTCTTGATCTCGCGGGTGGTGTCCGCGCGGGATTGCGCGTTGGTATTGGATGTTTGATGTTGCGTCGCTTGCATCTATTCTTGCTCCTGTGCTTGGTTCTCCGCTGTTGTTTTTATGGCAGCGGGGGGGGGTAACCTCTGTTCCGGAAAGTCCGCGCCACGCGGGCGCGGCTGTCAAAGACCATCCGGTTGATACTAAAAGCACGCATCATTTCACATGCGCCGTGAATGTGAACGGATGCGGCGCCATCAATATTTAATAACGCAGTAGGTGTGCAATCCTTTCAGCCCGATGGTTGTGTTTTGGTTTGTCGAACGTATTTCCGGGGTGCTTTGCGTCCCGAGACCAGCCGGCATCAGGCATTCCGCGCGGGCGGCGCCGGCAATCTCAATCGTCAGATCGCACGGCCGGGCATTGTCGTAATTCAGCAGGTGGGCAAAATTTTCGCCTTGGTCATTGACAAATGTATCCACGGCGACAAAGGGCGATCCGCTGACAGTGACCGCGGGCGCCGGGGCCAGTTGGCGGACGGCCGCGGCAAAATCTTCCGCGCCGGCGGGCATGGGCAGGTTCATGTACCAGGCGTTGCCCGCATCCCCTGCAAATTGCCGGTCGTTTTCATGCTCGGAGGCCGGCGAGATTTTTTCCGGCGCTTCCGGCAGCCGCGCGATGTTGGCATGGCCGAGCCAGAGTTCCAGCCGGCCGGCATCGCGTTTCAAACGCCAGTCGTCAAACCGGCCGGCTTGACCGGTCCAGAGCAGTTTGCCGCCGCCGCCGGCAAATTCATGCAGGCGGTCCATTTGCGCATCGCTGATAAGCTGCATGTCCGGCACGATCAGCAGTTTTATGCCTTCCAGCAGCTCGTCCAGGTCGCGATCCGCCAAGCGGAACGGAATCTGGCGCTGGAGCAGCACCTGTAAGGCGCCTTGCAATGAAAGCCACGAGTTGGGCGAATCGCCGCAAAGGCTTTCCCGGTTCTGGTAAACACCGACGGCCGCGTTGCACTTTGCGCCGCGGTAAATATTGCCGTGTTCTTTCAGAAATGCTGTAACCGGGTCCAGCGCCCGGCGGAACAGCGGGCGTTGATAGAGCATTTTGCCGCCGGCATCCATGCGGATACCCCAGGTGGTGCAGACGGGGTGGCCGCCGAAGGCCAGCGCCTCGCACAGCGAGAGTGCGCATTCCTCCAGCGTTTCCGGCCAGCGGATTCGGCCTTGCGCATTGTGCAGGTGATGGCTGGCAAAGACGGCGAAGTTGCCGGCCTGGCCATGCTTGTACAGCAGCGCCTGGTGGCGGAAAGTGTCCCCGGTGCGGGCGGGGTAGCGGATGTTCTCCGCGCAGACCAGGTGATGTGTCTCGGCCAGGTCGGGCGTGTAAATGTGGATGCGGTAAGCATCGTCAAAGCGCCGGTTGATGCCGGGGTTGCCGCCGAGGATGGCGTCCGGCTTGATGGCGCGGATTTTTTCGGATATCTGGCGCATCATCTGCTGGCGCTGTTCCTGGCGGAAGAGCACGGTGGCGTGCCAGAGCGGATCGCGCGGCATCGGGATCGGCGCCAGTTCCATGCCGCCAGTCGTCGGCAGGCCGAACACCCGGCGGACGTCGTCCGGCGCGGGGAATTTTTCCCGCAGCCATGCGCGGAACGCATCCTGGCATTTCGGGCAGTAACAGCCCTTGAAATAATCGTTGTCCAGCCGGATGCCGTCCAGATCGCAGGTTTTCAAGCCCAGTTCAACTCCGTCCAGGTAATACCGGCGCACGCGTTCGTTGGTAAAGCATAGGGCCGGACGGTCGTAACGGAAGCGGATAGATTTACCCTCGGCGTTGACCTGGATGCAGTCTTTCGCCCATGGATTTTCCAGGAAAAAAAGTTCCTGCTGCACCGAGAAAAACTGGAAATACCCCTGCACTTTGAGGCCGGCGTCGTGGGCATGGCGCGCCATATCGCGCGCGCGTTCCCATTCCTCGCGCTCGCCTTCCAGGCCGAACCCGTACAGGAAATGGATTTCGATCAGGGTGTAACCGGCATCGGCCATTTCGCGCAATGCCGGCGGCTGGTGGGTTTTCAAATACCATTCTTTCCATTCATCCGTGCTCTGATCTACCAGGCCGACGACGTTGATGCGGGTGCGGCGGCTGAATTGCAGGGTGTAATGGAACCCCATGTTCATCACCTGGGGCGCGGCGAATAATCTGGCTTGCATGCTGATTCCTCGGTGTACGGTTAATGGGAAGACGACATGGTTAAATGTACCGCGGGAGCGATCTCCAGCGGCCGGCCCTGGAGCGCCGGCGGCAGTGTTAATTCATAATCGAAGCCGCGGGCCGTGTGCTGCCAGGCCGCGCCGACCGCGCCCCATGGCGTATGCATCCGCATCCGCAGCCAGGACTGGCCGCAGGCCTGCGGGCGGATGCCGATGGCGGCGAAACCCGGCCGCGCGGGATAAATTCCGGCATGGTAACGCGCCAGGTGATAGGCGATGGCCGAGCCGATGCCCTGGCAATGCGCGACATGCGGCGACCAGGTTTCCCAGATCGTGCCGGCGGGAGCTTGCAACATATGCGCATGCCGGCCGATCCAGGCGTACGCCAGGGCGTCCAAGCCAGCTTCAAACAAGGCTTCGCCCGCCAGCAGCCCGAAGTGCGGGCTGGCGGGAATGATTTCCGTCCATGGCTGCGCGGTTTCAAAGGCGGCGCGCAGGGCAGCCGCGCCTTCCGCCGGCGGCAGCGCGCCGTAAAGCGCGGCGGCGGCATTGGCCGCCTGGGAATAATTCTTTTCCGCCGCCGGGTTGTTGAGTCCGTCGCGGAAAAGTTTTTTATCGCGGTCAAACAACAGGCGCGCCATGGCGGCAGCCGTTTCATCCGCCATGGCGTCGTAGCGTTCCGCCGTACGGTCTTCGCCGAGGGCGCGGGCCAGTTCGGCGCACATGCGCAATGCCCCGAGGTAATAGGCGTTCATGGCCGTCAATACGCCGCCGGCGCCTTGGGCGCCGGGAATGCCTCCGGGCGCGTAGGAATAAAGATGCTGGCCCCAATCAACCCAGACCGTCTCAATGTTTTCCAGCAATCCACGCGGATTGCGGTGCGTTTTCCAGAAGGCCAGCAGTTTGTGCAGATGCGGCATCAGGCGCCGCAGCAGGTTCATGTCGCCCCGGTAGTGGTAGTCGCGCCAGACTGCCCGGACGTACAGGCCCATGTGGCACTGGTACATTGGCCGGTTGCCCCACCTGCCCGGGGCATGTCCCTGGATTTCTCCGTTGGGACGCTGGTGCCGGGCGAATTCGAGCAGGACTTTGGCGGCCTTGGGCATTTCACCGCCGAAGGCGTAATAGCCGGCGGCGATATTGGGCGGCGCGCTGCAGAGCCATTGGCAATGCTCTCGCTCGGCATTATCCATGTAAATTTCATCGCAGCAGATTTGAGCGGTGCGGAGCGATGCCCGCCAGACAGCCGGCAGCGTTGAGTCGGGTGACTGGAATTGCGTCCGTTGCTCATCGAGAAAAACGCGTTCGGCGAGGGCAATGTCGTTGATGGCCAGCGACCCCGTGAAATTTTCGAACGCCATGTCCAGATAAACGAAAGTACGGTCTTCAAACGCCTCGTATTCCGAATAGCCGGCGGGGACATTGATGATATCCACAGCCTTTTTGCCGTTGCGTCCGCAATCCACCGAACCCTGTTCGGCGAGGAACCCGTAGGCGAGATAAATCCGCCCGGGCGCGTCCGCCTGGATGGTGAAAGAAAGTTGCCCTTTTTTGATGCCGTTGAAGTCGAGCAGGACAAATGGTTTTTCCCCGGCGCGCAAGCCGCGGAGGGTGAACTTGGCCGGAGTGCTTCCGACGGTCAGGGCGGGCAGCGGCATACTGGCGGCCTTGGCGCCCAGGATGTCTTCCAGGTTGCCCTGGCAGGGAACCGGTTTTACGGCGGATCCGGCATTGTTAAGCCAGCGCCAATCCGCCGAAGAAATCCCCTGAATTTGGAGCCGAAACCACAACCCCGCCGCCAGCGGTTGCTGCGCCAGGCGCGCCTGCCAGGCCAGGAACCGCCGGTGATCGTTGCCGAACCGCACGGCAATTTCATTGGCCCCCCGCCGGACGCGGCAGCGGCAGGGCGGCGCCAAAAAATTCTTCTGGCGCATTAAATCCGGTCCCGGCAGGTTGTTGCGCGCGCAGATTTGAAAGTTGTTAAGCTCAACGGCACAGTCGCAGAATCCCGAAGCCGCGATCCAGATATCCTGTTCGCGTGGCGCGTTGAACTCCGCACGCAAAACAACGCCGGCGCCGCCGGCGTCTCCGGCGCCGAACAAATCATGCAGGTTGAAACAGAGGCTTTCCGAAGAACCGGTCCATGTGCCCGCAGCGGTTACGGCTGCAGGATGGTGAATGTCAACGCGTTTCGGCGTGTCGGTCCATTCGTAAATCGGCGGCAGTTGGCGAGGGTCCAGCAGCGCCGGGGGGCCGTATTCCAGGAAGCTGGGAATGCCCCGCACACCGCACCGGCCGGCCGGCTGGATGGTCAAGGTTTCGTAAGCGATGGTCAGTTGGCAGGCGCGTAAAGTTCGCCAGCCGGAAATAGCGGCGACTTCCCAATCGCTATCGGTGGCCACGTCAATCGTTCCGGCCGGCGTTTCCAGACGCAGATGGCACCAGAGCATGGGATGGAATTGGACATGGTTCTTGTTTGCCTGCGGGTCTGACCGAACCAGGATTTCAAGGACATTTTTGCCGGCGATTGCGGCGACCGGCAAATCCTTACCGGCATGGCGTTGGAGCCAGAGATACCGGTCGCCGCTGAAATAATTGCGGCAGGTTGCCACTTGCGTCTGATTCAGGAAGACTTCGTAATGCCGGTCAGCCGCGATTGCGAGGGGTGCGTTGACCGGCTTTGCCGGCAGGGTGAAAAAACGGCGCGCCATCCAATATACCGGCGCCGGATCCGGATCGGCCGGTGCGCCCAGTGGTCGAAACGAGATTGGTGTTCCCGCATCAGGCGCCGCCGGCTGGTCAAAACAACTTGCCTCTGGTTGCATATGTTTGCCACTCACCTGTTGTCGGAATTTCGGAAAAATTTCTCACAAAGCCACAAAGGCACGGAGGCAAACTATAATTGTCCCTATTTCGTTTTCGTTCATCTTGGTGTCTTTGTGGCTTTGTGAGAGAATTGTTTTTAATCGAACTACATTTTATTCAAATCAACAATGTGCAATGAGGGTGAAAAGCCGTCGGTTTCGCCCAGGTACAATTTGCCTTCGAAATAACATGAGGCATGGAAATAGCAGCGGGGGTAGGAGTCGTTCACCCGGCCGCAATCTATGACCCGGTTTTTGCCGCCGGACTTCGGATCGAACCGGATCAGGCGCATGTGCGGATAATCCGCGCCAATCCAGATGATTCCGTTTTCGTCCTCGTCCATCGAGGTTATCCGGCCGCCCTTGGCCAGTTGGGCGATCAGTTCAAACTCTTCCGTATCCGGATCGAATCGGAACAGCAGGGAATTGGCGACCGCACCCATGAAAATTTCTCCCGCACGGGTGACGATCCAGGAGTCAATGCCCTGATTGCCGGCCACCTTGGCGCCCGGGTCGCGCAGGATCACCTTGTCCAGATATTCCAGCCGTTGTTTTTCCGGGTCGAATTTCAGGAGTTTTAAAGAGCCGTTGGCCCGGTCAATCCAGCCGCCGTAACAGACGCCGGCCGGGGTGATCACCATGTTGTGATGGGCGAAATCGGATATATGGCCGAAATTATGGATGGTTTTTTGGCTGACATCCACGTAAAAGAAATTATTGTCCGGCAGGGTATGCCCGAAAGCGCGCAGCCGTTTGGCGTCCACCACCATGGATTGGGCATACAGGAATTCTGGCAGTTCGCCGACCAATTCCGCCTTTTGGGTGGCGGGATCGTAACGCAGGATTTTGCCGCCCGGATCGGTTGCGGTGCGATCCCAGCCGTCCAGGTTTTCACGGCAGAAATCGGTGTATTTAACGTCGGGAAAACCCTGCGCGCGTTTGCGGCCGAGCATGCTTTCCGGGAGTTCGGTGTTGAAATAATTGACCGTGACCGGGATGCCGTCCCAGGTAAAATGGTTGCCTTCGCCCAGCAGCAACGTCCCGTCATCCAAGGCGCCCATGGCATTATGAATTTTTGCGCAGTAACCCCGGCCGGCCACCCAGGGGAAAATATCCGGCTCCATGCCGATTTCTTCCCGGTCAATATCGTAGACGGCGAGCGAGCGGGCGCCGGCGGTCAAACCGAGATAAATTTTACGTTTGATCCGGGCGATGGATGTGATGGCAATCGCGTAACGGTCCGGCACATGTAATTCTGTGGTTTTCATTTCCCCTTTCCAATTTACCGATGAAAGTGGCACAGGCTCAAAGGATCAAAGTGTCAAAGCCGGAATTCCGGAACTCCGCTAATATCTGACTTTGTGACTATGTGCCTTTGCCCCTTTGTCCCTTTTTGTTACACCACCGGATACAGGTGGTGGATACGATGCCGGTATTTTTCCACCAGGGGTTGATTGTGTTCGTCGCAGCCGGGGATGTTGTTGCTGATCCATATTTCCGGCTTGACGTTCTTTCCCGGCAGTTTGGCGATGGTTTCGGTCATGATGCAATTCAAGGCAAAGCAGGTAGCGATGGTTGCCGTGGGTGTGATCGGTTCCGGCACGCCCGGGACCTGCAAAACGGCGTCAGGATAGGGGACATGATTATCCACCGCCACGTCGGCGAAGTCATGAATGTTTTTTTTGGATGGGTGGCGCCATTTAAAGTCCTCCGGCACTGTGGCGGCGAATTTATGCGAATTGACGGTGACGAGTTTGACACCGCGCTCGTGCGCCGCGATCGCCACGTCCACAGCGACCGGGTTCAGTCCGTAAAAGTTGACCAGAATCAGCGGATCGCCCGGTTTGACCTCGTAATAGTTCAGAATGAACGGGGCCAGTCCGGTGACTTTGGCGGTGGTTGGATTGGCGGTGATGATGTTTGTGCCGACCGGGAACATGGCGTTGATTTTGGTCAGGCCGCCGGCGCGCCAGAAGATTTCCATCGCGCCGATGGCCGAGTGGCCGCCCGCGCCGAAGACGTGGATCAGGCGGTCCTCGGCATAGCAACCGGCGAGCAGTTCGGCGGCCTTGTCAATATGGCCGGCTTCCTGCTCCAGGATGTTGTTCATGATGCCGGTGATGATCGTTCCGTATTTTTGCGATGCTGTCATGTCCTTTCCCTTCCGTGTCTGTGTGTTGAATTCGGTTCGGGGAAACCCCGGCGGATTGTATGTTAAAATCCGGCGCTGATAACTTGCGGGCCGCGGCCGTTACGATTTCAATAATTTGCTTTTCCATGGCGCTAAAATCAACCGGGGGCATGCTGGCGCCCAGCGCGGCGGCCAACTGGCCGCGGCGGTTGAAAACCGGCGCGGCCATGGCGCGCACTCCGCTGCGGGAGAAATTCAGCAGAACATAGCCCAGCCGGCGTGATTTATTCAAAAATGCTTCTAGTTTTTTTTCGCTACCCCAAGCGGATTTGCCGTCTTCCAGAAAATCATGGCGCTGCCGGAATGCCAGTTGTTCTTCAGGGGACAGGAATGCCAGACAGGCCAACGCACTGGCGCTCTGGTATGGCGCCATGCGGCGTTCGCGCGGCATCTGGATGATGCTGGGGCGGTCGGGCGACATCCGGAACAACACGGAAACATCGCAATCGCGGGGTTCGACAAAGATCACCGTGGCTTTGGGCAATTGGGCGGCCACCGCGCGCACGGCTTGTTCGGCGCCCTGGCGCAGTGTGTTTTCCAGGTAGCGGTCAGTGAGCCGGAACGAGGCTTCTCCCAGCCGGTAGCGCATGTCGCCCGGGCGGCGCGCCAGATATCCACCCGCCACCAGCGTGTTAAGAAGGATATGCGCGGTGGGCGGCTTCAATCCCATCTGTGCGGCAATATCCTTGAGCGCCGCGCCGCCATGGGTGGCCGCCACGATTTCCAGCACTTGAAAACCGCGCAAAACCGACTGCAGCGTGCGCTCCGGACGGACTTGATTGGCGTATTTAGTGCTTGCCAGCATACGAGAATAACAAATAAAAATTCAATATAGTTGAATGTATTTATCGAATACGCGATTGTCAACAACAAATTTAAAAAAACCGGCAAGTAGCAATCCGCCCGGCATTTAGCGGTCTTGGCGCGGAGATTTTTGTGGGGCAGCCGAAAATGGGTAAGCGTCCGGCCGATTTTACAATGGTTCAAAAATATGCCGTTCAGCTTTGCACGATGATGTTATTTTCACGGGTGGGGCGAACTTTCCGAGTTAGCCGTTCTGCTTCGGCATGCTCGACGGCGATCATGCCGTAATGATGGTAAATCAAAAAATTGACCATGCCCCCATGTTTTTCACGTGATGTGAATTAATTGATAATCTTTTGATGAATAATATCTTACAAGGAACGTCCCTTTTTCTGATCGTCCCTTTTTCCCTTTATACATCCCTTTATTCACATCCCTTTATACATTACATCACATCCCTTTACATCGTGGCGAACGGGGTGCTGCGCGCAGCGCCTCTTGTTATGCCTGTCTTACTTCTTTGTCTTCCGAGTGTCCGGGGATTCCCGCTCGCGGAGTGCCTTGATCTTCTGGAGTACTTTGAGGATTTTGGTGTCATGCCAGTCAAGCAGGTTCCCGCCATGCACAAGTTGACAACCATCGCAAATCATCTCTTCAAGATATTCAACTAATTTTTCGTATTCATTCTGCAACATGTGGGACTCCGGAAAATCAGTTAGAATGTGCGGGTTCGTTTTGTTCAATGTATGCACCTATCACGGAAGCAATTGCTTCGAACCAGTCGAACTGGTCTCCAATCTTGGCTTCCACAATCTTCAATTCGCTATCGGTTAGGTCTCGGCCCAATTCTTGTTGTGCCACATTTTGCACGTCTTCGATGTTGATCGAGTATATGATTCTGTCTTTTCTCATTACATGTCTCCTGTCATGTTTCGATTTGCTCAAACTCAAGTTCCAGTTTTCCGCACAAATGTCCCAAAACCTGAATCCCCCGATCGCGTGAATAGTGGCTCTCCATCGTGAATCCCTTGTATCTTACAGGGTAGAAGAAGTCTTTGCCGTTGGGGTGTTTTGGTGGTTCTTTGTTCGTTAGAATATAGCGTTGATTACTGGTTCCCCAAGGTAACGGCAATTTCGATAGAAGATTAGCATCTACGAGGTACTTGAGAACGTCTTCCAACAGTTGTTTGAGGGTCTCGTTTGAGAACACTTTGCCATGGATCTTTACGGCAAGCCGTCCCGATTCGCGTCCGTTATCGGGGACAACATCAGAAGTGCTGTGATCAATTGTGCCTGTCGATACCAATGCATCATAGATCGAATCAAATACATCGCTGTACTTTTCGTAAAGCGCCACAGCCATACGTTTTTCTTCGTTTGTGATAGCCATCTTTATCCCCTTATATCTGATTTTCAGGTTCTTCACATACTGAACGATGAACGGCTTGACCTTATCATTCAGTGTCGGATGATCAAGTAATAGAAGTAGCAATCTGTCGTTGAGTAACTGATAGTCGAGACAGTACCACCGGTCATCGCCAGAGGTAGCTTTTGAAGTATCAAGCAATTTTGGGGTTATGTAGATCAAGAGGTTGACATCGTCTGAATGATTCTTAAGAAGCCAGTCAGCGTATTTCTTGGACTGTTCCCCATTGGGTTTGGAGTCGATTTTCATTTCAATGATCACATTGAGTCTTCCTTGCCGACCCAAGCCATCAGTGAACTTGGCTGTCAAAAAAATGTCGAATCGTCCTACTCCGGCAACGCTTGTTTCGATAGATGTGTTCTCGTTGGGGGTGACTTCTATCTCTGAAAAGTCAATTGTTGGAAGTAAATTCCATAGATTCTGCGCTTCGTGATTCTTTGCCTTCAGGCACATGTCATCAACAAGCAAAAACAACATTCGAATCAGCGAGTAGTCGGAAAGTAGGTGTGATCCGTTAGCGTCCAAAAGCCAGCCCCAGAAACAGGAATGCCATCTTTCATAATGGGTTCGGCCAACAATCTTGAATATGTTTGGCTCACTCAACATGTGCTCAAACTTGATGAACTGTGGCTCTGATATGAGTTCGACAAGCCTGCGAGCAAGTGTTTCTTTTCGTTTCTTCTTCATGTCTTCTTCTATGGAACCAAGGCGCTATTCGTTTGATGCGGAACGGATAAAACATGTCTGCTATTCAGGCATAACGGAACTGCGGCTGACAGGCTGCCCGGAGGCAAGCATGTTCTCCGACGCGCACTGCGTCCCGTTAAGTCGACGCGCTGCGCGTTGGCTAAACAAAATATGATGTGTTACGCATCGAGCGGCGTCTTTCCACCTTTGTTTAAAAGTTATCAACAATATAGATGCCATTCTTGGCGACCTGGGCGGGGCGCTTTTTTGCGCGGTTCCCCGGCAGGAATCGGCGTGACTTAAACCGGGTGGAAATCGAAAAGTATCTGGGTGTGATGACGCGGAGTAATGAAATCTAGAAATGCGGAAGCGATGCGCTGGCGCTCTCAAGCGAATCATTCCGCGGCATTGCACCGGTCCCGTGTCCGGACAGTGTTCTGCCGATAAAGTCATCGCCAACCTCCCCGCGGCCATCACGGGAAGACGATAAGCCTGCCGCCGCAGATGGTCATTCGGTTCATGAACCAAAACCAACAGTTAAATATGCTGCATATTATCAAATGCAATATATCAATGTCAATGCGGTTATCCGTTTTAACAAAAAACTGAAAATTTAACATAAGGTGGAATAAGGCAAGGAAGACGCTGCCAACCCGCTTAAATCGCCACCGGCAGTTTTCCTTGCGGAGTAAATTCGCCGTTGAGCGCTTCCGCCAGCGCCTGCTCGGATTGGCCGCCGCTATAGGCGAACAGGACGCATGGCAGCGGCGGCAGATGCCGCGCGGCGTACGGATTGCCCAAAATTCCCAGGACGGCGATTTTGCGCCGTAACCCGCTGATCAGCGCCAGCAATTGACGGGACAAGTCCGCCGTCCCCTTGTAGGAATGCGTAAAGGCGTCCGCCAGGAACACGATCCGGTCGCATTCCAGGGCAAGGTCGAGGGTTGCTTCCATTTCCGCCGGGTCCGGACTTTCGCCGATGCGGTGGATGCGCGCGCCCTGGAATTTCCGGCGCAGCAGTCCGGCCATGGAGCCCGATGTGCCGCCGCCGCCGATTTCCGCCGTGTCCATGATCGCCTTGCTCGACGAGGCAATGATGAACAAGGTCCGAGTGGCTTGCCTTTCAGCCAGCCAGGGGCGGAGGTCGCCCCGGAGGGTAATTGCGCGCCGGCTCATTTCCAGCGCCGCCTGCCGGTGTCGGGCCGGGTCCAAATCCGTTGTCGGAGTGTTTTTTATGATTTGCTGCTTGGCTTTCAATATGCGCCGGACCGCCTCGTTCACGAATTCCGGCGTAACAAACTGATCCCGCAACGCTTTCAGCATCTGCTGGAATTGCGCCTTGGGGGAGCGGTTGTAATCCACCAGGATCAGGTGATGCCCCGCGGCCATGGCGGCGGCGAGTAAATCCTCGTCGCGCACATAGCCCTTGATGCCTTTCATCGC
>CAYXEK010000004.1:0-17319 GCA_964463985.1 uncultured Verrucomicrobiota bacterium | reverse complement strand
GCGCGGCCGGCGCCGGGAAAATGCTTGGCGGAGACGTGCAGTCCGTTTTCCTGGTAGCCGCGCACAATGGCGGCGCCCAGCCGGATAACCTCGTCCGGGTCGGCATGCAGGGCGCGCGTGCTGACCATGGGCGCGGCCGGTTCGATCGCCATGTCCAGTACCGGGCCGAAGGCGAAATTAACGCCGTATTGCCGGGCTTCCAGGGCGGCGATGCGCGCCCACTCGTACGCGGTGTTTTCATCGCCAATCGCCCCCAGCGCCATCTGGCAGGGCAGGTCGGCTCCCTGGAACCCGGCGCCGGAAAACCCGTTTTCCATGTCCGCCGCCACCAGCAGCGGCAGGGGCGCGGCGCCTTGCGCCCGGGCGATTTCCGCGCGGGTGTCGAGGTGGGCGTTGACCTGGATGCCGCCCACCAGGCCGGCGTCCAGTAATTCCTCGAGGTCATCCGGGAAGCGGTGAAAACCGCGGGCCATCAGCATCTGGCCGATTTTCTGTTCCGTGGTTAAGGACTGCAGGACTTGTTCGATGTTTTCTATGTTTTGCATGATGTTTTGCCGCCTTGGTTCATAAGTGAATAATGCATACCATATACCGCATACCAGTCAAAGCTTTTTTAGCGCACTTATAGGTTTGAATCCGGCGCCAGGACATGCTAATAATTACCTCCATGAAAAAGACTCGCCCACCCCCGGCCGCCGGCCGCCTGCGTATCGGCGATGATTGGAATGCCATTACGATCATCGCGCTCTCGCAGACCAATCCTTTGAAAGCCATTGCGGAACTGGTGGAAAACAGCATTGATGCCCATGCCCGCAATATCACCATCGTCCGCGGGAAGGAAGCCGGTTCCCAGTACCTGCGGATTACCGATGACGGCGATGGCGTGTTGCGCAACGAGCAGGGCATTCCGGATTTCAAATACGTGGCCACGCATATCTGCGATTCCATCAAACGCCAGTTGAAGCAGCAGGGCCACAAGGGTTTGCAGGGTGAATTCGGCATTGGCTTGTTGAGTTTCTGGATTCTGGGGGATGCGCTGACGCTCGACGCGCCGGGCGCCGATGGTAAGCTGTATCAAATGCAAATGCGCAAGGGCGATCCGTCGTACCGGGTCTGCCAGCGCCATATGCTTTTCGCCGGACATGGCACGGAACTCAAGATCAAGCCCATGCTGCCCGGCATCCGCCAGGTCAGCGGCGAGAAAATCCAATGGTACCTGGCGGCGGAACTGCGCGACCGCATCCGGACCACCGGGGTCAGGATCAAGGTCGTTGACCGGATGTGCCGGGCGGAGTTTATGGTGGAGCCGCGCCAGTTCAACGGGCAATTGCTGCACCAACTGCCCGCGGCGGTTTGTGCGGCCGGCGAAGTGTACCTGGAGTTGTATTTGACTGAATCCGATCAGCAGAACCAGGTTGGTCTGTATCGTTCCGGCACCCGTGTTTTGGATTCCATTACGCGTCTGGACGCCTTTGCCCGTCCGCCATGGAATAGCGGTTGTCTGCAGGGCATCGTGGATGCGTCGTTCCTGAATCTGACCCCCGGCACCCGCGACAATATTGTGCAGGATGACCGTTTTGCCGCGCTGGGCGAGGCGCTGCAGCCGGTGGAGGAGCGCTTGCAGGCCATTGTCGCGGAGCAGGAAAAAGCCGAGGAGCAGCGCGCCAACCAATCCGTGCTGCGCTCCGTGCAAAAAGCCTTGCGTGAAGCGCTGTTGATTTTGCCGGAAAATGAATACGATTGGTTTGACTTGCGCGCCCGCGGCGCCGGACGTTCCCGGCCCAAGCGCACCGATCCATCCTCTGCGCCGCCCGCGGGCGAGACCGCGCCGGCGCCTGAACAAAAACAATTTTTTGAATTTGCCGGGCCATTGTTCAGCGTGGTCGTCTCGCCGGCATCCTGCCAGGTGCGCGTGGGGGAAACCCGCAATTTTCGCGCCGTACCGCGCGATCGCACCCGCCACCTGGTCGAAAAGGATTTGACTTTTGCCTGGCGCATTACCGAAGGCGGCGGCACGCTGGCGGGCGCCGCCGGCGAAATCGCGGCTTTCACCGCCGGACCGGAACCGGGACTGGTAAGGCTGGCTTTGCAGGTCGCTCAGCAGGATGTGCTGTGCGCCGGCGAAGCGCTGATCACGGTTACCGACAGCCTGTTGCCGCCGGTGGATGATCGCCCCCAGAACGCCGCGCGCCAGGGGTTGCCGGGATATACCTACGAATGGGCGCCCGGCGAAGTGTGGCGGTCCCGCTACAGCGAGGATGACAACCTGATCGTCATCAATAAAGGCCACCGCGATTTTATTTATGCGGCGCGCAATAAGTCCCTGCAACTCCGTTACATCTGCCGGCTGTTCACCAAGGAACTGGTAGTCAAGAATTTTACCGGCTTTTCCGCCGAGCAGTTGCTGGAACGCATGATCGAGCTTTCCCTTTATACTGAAGAGAATTTATAATGAATACCGCCCCGGTCAGCCCGGAAAAGAAACGCGCCCTGGAGCAGCGCCTGCGCGAGCTGGGCGTGACGGAAAGCGCGTTGGTGGAAAAATTCATTCTGGGTTCCGGCAGCGGCGGCCAGAAAGTCAACAAGTCCTCCACCTGCGTTTACCTGCGGCATCCGGCCAGCGGCGTCGAGGTCAAGTGCCAGGCCAGCCGTTCGCGGGAGATGAACCGGTTCCTGGCGCGGCGCGAGTTGTGCGAACGCCTGGCGGCGCGGATTGAAGGTGCGCACTCGGCCCGGCGGCAGGCGGCGGAAAAAATCCGCCGCCAGAAACGCCGGCGGTCGCGCCGCCAGCGCCAGATCTCAGTGGAACAGAAGCGCCAGCATGGCGCCAAGAAAGCCGCGCGCCGGGCCGTCTCGCCGGCGGATGACTGATTGCGCCCGTAGCTCAATTGGACAGAGCACCTGACTTCGGATCAGGTGGTTGCAGGTTCGAGCCCTGCCGGGCGCGCCCTCATTATCAAGCATTTACAAAAGCTACAGTTTTGGATGTTGCCTGAAAAGGCTATTTTGTTACGGCTTTTGTTACGAATTTTGCTTGACACCCCTTTGTTTTCAATACATGCTACATGGTAGATCAGTTTGCAACAGCCTGCAACAGGCTGCTCCATGTGTGTCATAAATTTTGTAAATGGGGGGTGGATGTGGCTAATATTTTCAAGCGTAAAAGCGTCCGAAATTATTACTGCCGTTTTCAGTATGGCGGCAAAGATTACATATTTTCGACGGGAACTTCAAACCGGCAAAAAGCTATTGATTTTTTGAAAATCAAGAAGGCTGAAATCACCAACACGGAATCATTAGACAACCTGCTTTCGAGGATGCTCAGTCATTTAGAAAATCTTCCTGCCCCGGTGCAGGATAAGGTCCGGGCCGAAGCTGCTCGAAAAATTATGCGGGGTCAGGCAGCCCGTTTGAGTTTCGTGGAAGCATGGCAAGCATGGCTGGATATCCCGAAGAAGACCGGCGCAACCACAATTCAAGGCTATTACGCCGCCTGGAAAAGATTTGCTGCCTGGGTTGAAGGCCGGGAGCTGCAATATCTCCACGAGATGACCGAAATTGATGCGCAGGACTACGCCGCCGACTTGTGGAAATCCCAAGTAAGCACCTCAACTTTTAACATGCATAAGCGGTTCCTGGCCGGATTATTTAAGAAGCTTAAGGCCCGGGCCGGTCTGGTGTCGAATCCCTGGGATGCCGTGGACAGTCTGGAAAAGGAGCAGGAAAGCCGGCGTAATCTTTCAATGTCGGAATTACAGAATGTGATAGGCAACGCGCAAGGGAACATGCTGGCAATGCTGATGATCGGCCTGTTTACAGCGTTACGGCTTGCGGATGTGGTAAATCTGCGCAAGGATGCAGTCAATCTGGACGAGAACATCATTGAGGTCATCCCCGTGAAGACCAAGCGTAAAGGGAAAAAAGTCCGTATTCCCATCCATCTTAAATTACGCCCGCTTTTAGCAACCATGTTGCGCGAGGTCGAAGGCGATTACTTTTTCCCGGCCGAACGCGCACAGTACGCCAAGGGAACCGGGAATATCACGAACGGTATTCAAAAACATTTTGAAGATTGCGGGATTCAAACCACCGAGAAGGCGACCAACGGCCACAGGCGGCACGCCATTGTTCGTGTTGGGTTCCATAGCCTGCGGCATTCATTTGTATCGCTTATGGCGGCGGGCGGGGCGCCGCAGCATGTCATTCAGCAAATCGTCGGCCATGGTTCGCCGGCCATGACCGAGCATTATACGCATCTGGACGACAGTCAGAAAATGGCGGCTATAGCCGCATTGCCGAATAATGATTTTTGATAATCTTTGTGACTACCGGGAGGCGATCATGAAAAATGTTCATGTCCGCAGGATTAGTGGTGTCAAGGGGCCTAAACCTACAATTCCATCTTACGCTTACAGTAGGGCGACCATTCATGAGGCGCGTTGTGAGATGCCTTTAAACGATAATTCCTTACAAAGATGCCTTAATTTCATTTTGCGCCTTGCACGTCAGGCTGAGAGCGAGATCTCCAGCCCGGCGGTAGTTTATATGGAAGAATTAATGAACGCCTTGTCATGTGCGTATGTAGATGCTGTTGAAAATGGCAACGTTCTACTGGCCGGCAGCATGCCGGGGCTGATTTACCGATTAAACACGGCTTACCGCAAATATGGCAAAGGAATTAAGATCAACCCATCACCGCGGTATTTATACAATCGCTTTGTTGGATATTTTTATTGCGGTTATTTATGGGACGGCGGAAATCTAAAACGTATCAGCCCGTCTTGGCATGGAAAAAAGAAATTACCCGCAGTCGTTAATATCGATGGGTGGATGGAAATTATCCAAACCGTCCTGCAAGACAACTATTCGGAGCCGTCTCAAGTGGCTATATTTCGCCCTTTATTAAACAGCCAGAAAGCTGTTTATGCCCAGAATCCTCAGCAAGATGTACCGTTATCGGAGGACAAGGTCTGTTACCAATGGGATCAAGTATTCAAGAAAATTAGAAATGCCTGGCGGGGTTTAGCTAAGAGACACCCCTGCACCAAGCCCCAAGTTTAGGCAGTTTTTGTTCAAAACTGCTTAGTCCCGTAACTTGGCATCCACGCTTCCGTCGTGTAGAAATTGAGCCGTACCGAGAGGTGCGGCTTTATTTTTTTAGCCGAGCCTTTCATGGATTCGGCTTTTTCATTTGAGGAGGGTGTGATGCAATTGGCAACAAAAGCGATTATCCGCGCGGCCTTGAAACAAGACGGTAGTTTTACGCCGGAACAGATTGGCGGGATTTTAACCCGGTTGGAACATAAAGTCCACACCGGCAATGATCCGCCGGCCCTGCTTCTTACCCAGATGCAGACTGCCCGCTTATTGTCTTGCAGCCGCTGGTCGGTTCGCAGGCTGTCCGATAGCGGTCTTTTACGCCCGATTCACCTGCGCGGTTTGATTCGTTACAAGCGGGCCGACATCGAGCAATTGTTGGAAAGTGGGATTGATTGGGGAGAAAAGGGACTGAATAAAAGCTGACGCTGTTGCATGTAGATATAGGAAAAAAACACGCGACAATGGGTTTGAGGGCAGGGAAAATCAAACAAAAGGGGCGGGAGGGTCTGAAAAATGCAATCATATGATGAGCGAGAGAGCGAGTATACCTCGCCACAACGGGCGTTCTTGCTCCGGCAGGTATCCGAGGATATGTCCAGTAAGATTGAGCTTTTTAAGCGGTGTTTTCGCGCCGAGGCGAGCCCCCGATCTGCAATTAAAGCTCAATGCCTGATTTGCTTGTGGGGCAATCATGAGGCAATTCGAAACTGCACGGCCGATGCATGCCCGCTCTGGGAATACAGACCCTATGTGAAGAACTCATCAACGATTGAGTGAAAACATGTGGCAGGTCCCAAAATCGCAAAATCGAGGACGTGGCTCATTCTGGTTGCCGCGGAAAACCATTGAGATATTACTGGCGCACCATGCCACAGCCAACCAGATTGGCGCCTGCCTTGCAATTGCCCGCTATTCCGATGCCTCCGGTAGATTCTCATCCGCCGGTTTCAAGGCCATCAAGAAAGCGCTCGGCATTTGCGATGAAATGGCCGTGCAAGCTACCGGCGATCTCCAGAAGATGTGTGCCGGTGTTTTCCGGCGCAAGCCATTGATTTTTCCCCCGAACCGTTGGTTTAGATGGTATGATTCCATTCCCAATCGGCCGACAGAACGCGCGCGTGTGCGGTGGATAATTAATGATTTTAATTCCGGCCCCGGTGATCGTGTCTGGTTCGCTAATGAGCTTATTGATGGATACGGGCAATTCCGTCAGCCGCTTCGACGGCTTAAACAATGCGGAGATGTGGCGGCGCGGCTCTTGTTGAAGTTATACGAGCAGAACGACATGGAACGCTGGTGCGGCGTCAAACCATTTCCAAATCTTTGCCATAAATTTAAGATGGCAAAAAAGAAATCAATAGGCGGCATTCAGCTTTGGCATGCCGAAGCTGTAAACGATTCTGCATATTATGTGCTAATGAACAGTGTTTTGCACGGGTCGGTGGATGATGCAAACAAAGTATCCGAGGATGAGCAACAAATATTTTTTGATGCCGTGGAGGCGTTGAAATCCAGCGGTTTTATCTATTACGCCGTTGTGGTTTTGGATCAGGATGTGTGGGACAAGGACGCACAAATGGTCTATGTGTTGCAAACGAAGAACATGCACGGCGATACCCCAAAAGGCGAAGAAGGGCTGGGCGGCGAAACAGCCAGGCTGGCCGGCAAACTCGGCCATCCCGTTACGGATAAAAATGGTCGTTTCTACGGCGCTTTTGCCGTCATTGTTCGAAAACATATCAAACCCAGAGTGGCCGGCATTTATCGCTTACGTTTCCGAGTCAGTAATCCACGGAATCGCGGAGTCATGTCGGCCTGGGCACAAATTCACCAGATCCAGGAAGAAGCCGCGGTCTTCCTGAAAGGATTGGATTCATTGCATTAAATGAGCGGGCGGCAATAAATTCATCCGGGATTATAACTGCCGATTATCCAACGGTTTAAGGCCTGTTAAACACCTTCAATCTCTTCAATCTCTTCAATGTCTTCAATTCTTTCAATGTCTTCAATTTTTTCAATAAAAAGCGCATCTTCTAAAAATAGCCGGATGTGCCCGGCAGGCACTTCGGAGGCGAATATTGCAGAAACCAATCTAAAACCGTATCAAAACCCGTAACAATCTGAGAGGCAATCAAGCGGATAGACGCTAAAAATTGTGAATATCCATGAGATTACCCGTAATAATGAGATTTATGCCTTTGATTATAAATCAGGTATGCCGTTTTGCCATCCTGCTCCGCCCAACGTTAGGATTGTAGAATCGAAGCCGGAAAACTCACCAATCATATCCCTGGCGATTTCCTCAACGTGGGGCGGGGGGGGTGGCGCTAACCGCCGGCATGCCATAGATGAAAAATGGATTCGCGCCGCACAAAATATTTGACAAATAGGGGGCCGGCGACTGTATTCAAAGCCCGTCACAATCCTGTTGACCAGAAATTTTTGGGGTTCTCTCTGGTATTTCTCTCAATATCGTGTTAAATTGATACACACATATGTAAATTATGAGTCTGAGATCGGAACGGAATGAGTAAGCTTGAAGACCTGAAACCGAACGCTGCTGTGCGAGGCATTCTGCCAGATGCCCTGGCTACGGTTGTAAGTGTGCAATGGTTCGGTTCCGAGGCCCTGGAATTGACCTTTAAGTCGTCATCCGGGAAAGTCGCCAACGTTTTGCTTTATCGCCACGACGAGCCTCGGCTGGAGGTTGTCGAGCAAGGGCGGCCGTGGAGTTTTGATGGCGATGGGGCTTTATTCCGCCTTGTTTCCGAGGCGCACCGCATCCAGCTCGCCCACCTCTTCGATCCTGTCCTGGCGGTGCATACGTCGGTGCTGGAACCCCTGCCGCACCAGATCACCGCCGTCTATGAGGTCATGCTTCCCCGCCAACCGCTCCGTTTTCTGCTGGCCGACGACCCCGGCGCGGGGAAGACCATCATGGCGGGGCTCTTGATGAAGGAACTGATCGCTCGCGGCGACCTGCAACGCTGTCTGGTCGTCTGTCCCGGCAGCCTGGCGGAGCAGTGGCAGGATGAACTCTACCGCCGGTTCCAGTTGCCATTCGAGATTCTCACAAACGACAAGTTGGAGGCGGCACGCACCGGCAACTGGTTCCTGGAGACGAATCTGGTCATTGCCCGTCTGGATAAGCTCTCCCGTAACGAGGATGTGCAGGAGAAACTCAAGGCGCCTGACTGCCGGTGGGACCTGATTGTCTGCGATGAGGCCCATAAGATGTCCGCCAGCTTGTTTGGCGGCGAAATCAAGTACACCAAGCGCTACAAGCTCGGACAATTGCTCTCCACCCTCACGCGCCACTTCCTGCTGATGACGGCCACGCCGCACAACGGCAAGGAGGAGGATTTCCAACTGTTCATGGCGCTGCTCGATGGCGACCGTTTCGAGGGACGATTCCGCGACGGGGTTCACACCAGTGATGTTTCCGATATTATGCGCCGCATGGTCAAAGAGGGACTGTTGAAGTTTGACGCTACTCCGCTCTTTCCCGAGCGCATAGCGTACACCGCTCCCTACAAGCTCTCCGATGCGGAGGCGCGGTTGTATAAGGAAGTGACGAATTATGTGCGCGAGGAGTTCAATCGCGCCGAAGCGCTCAAGAACGATAAGCGTGCTGGCACGGTCGGATTCGCACTGACCATCCTGCAACGCCGCCTGGCTTCTTCGCCTGAAGCCATTTGTCAATCGCTTCGCCGCCGCCGCGAGCGCTTGGAGAGCAAGCTCCGGGAGCTGGAACTGATGCAACGCGGTGGACAACCGGTGCGAGCCGGTGAATCGCCCGCATCCCCGGAATTGGATGCCGAAGAAGTTGAGGATTTGGAGGACGCTCCGGATAACGAGGTTGAAGCCGCTGAGGAAGAGATTCTTGACCAGGCGACGGCCGCCCGCACCATCGTGGAACTGAAGGCTGAAATCGAGACGCTGAAGCGGCTGGAAGAGCTTGCATTGGCGCTGCGGCGCAGTGGCGAGGACCGCAAGTGGCAGGAACTGGCCCGGTTGTTGCAAACGGTATTCATGGCTGAGTCTGGGGTTGGGGTAGTGCGGGAGGCGCCCACACCCTACGGTTCCGGCCCGATCCCGCCGCCTACGCCATCCCCGCACCAGAAATTGGTCATTTTCACTGAACACCGCGACACGCTGAGTTACCTGGAGGACCGCATCTCGACGCTGCTCGGTCGCAGAGATGCCATCGTCACGATCCACGGCGGCATGGGCCGTGAAGAGCGGATGAACGCCCAGGAGGCGTTCAGGCATGATCCCCAAGTTCAGGTGCTGCTGGCCACGGATGCAGCCGGCGAGGGTATTAACCTCCAACGCGCCCATCTGATGGTGAATTATGACCTTCCCTGGAATCCGAACCGGATCGAGCAGCGTTTCGGCCGCATTCACCGCATCGGGCAAACCGAGGTCTGCCACCTCTGGAACCTGGTGGCCGAAGAAACCCGCGAAGGCGATGTCTATCGGACACTGCTGGACAAACTGGAGCAAGCTCGCCAGGCGCTCGGCGGCCAGGTCTTCGATGTTCTGGGCAAACTCCAGTTTGAAGGGAAGCCCTTGCGCGACCTGCTGATCGAGGCTATTCGTTATGGAGAACGCCCCGATATCCGTGCCCGTCTCACACAGGTTGTGGAGAACGCTTTTGACAAGAACCAGTTGCAGGACCTGCTGGAAGAACGCGCCCTCGCGCATGACAGCATGGACGCCTCCCGCGTCTTCCGCGTTCGCGAAGAAATGGAACGGGCCGAAGCCCGGCGGCTTCAGCCCCATTATATCGAGTCTTTCTTCATGGAGGCATTCCGCCGGTTGGGCGGATCCGTCAAGCAGCGCGAGCCGCGCCGGTATGAAGTCACGCATGTGCCCGCGCCGGTCCGCAATCGCGACCGGCTCATCGGTATCGGTGAGCCGGTTCTATCCCGGTATGAGCGCATTGCATTCGAGAAGAGCCTTGTTACTATCCAAGGCCAGCCACTGGCGGCTTTCCTCTGTCCCGGCCATCCGCTGCTTTCCGCAACGATAGACTTAACGCTGGAAAGATACCGTGATCTATTGCGGCGCGGTGCGATTCTGGTGGACGAGCGCGATACCGGCACACAACCCCGAGTGCTGTTCTACCTCGAACATGCGATCCAGGACGCCAGCCTGACGCGGTCGGGTGACAGACGGATTATTTCCAAGCGCATGCTTTATGTTGAACTTGACGCGGACGGCAACTCGCGCCATCTGCACTATGCGCCCTATCTGGACTACCGCCCGTTGACTGCTGCCCTGCCTGCCGCGCCCGGCCGCGCCGCGCAAGCAGGCGAACCGGGGGTGGACGCCATCCTGGCCCGGCCGGAATGTGCCTGGATTAACCGCGAACTAGAGCGGAAGGCGCAATCATATGCTGTCTCTCAGGTCGTTCCGGAGCACTTGATGGAAGTGCGCTCTCCCCGTTTGGACCTGATTGCCAAGACCGAAGCGGCCGTGCAGGAACGCCTGACCAAAGAGATCAGCTATTGGGATCACCGAGCCGAGCAACTCAAACTCCAGGAGCAGGCGGGGCGGCCCAATGCGCGCCTGAACTCCGATGAAGCGCGGAAGCGTGCCGATGCCCTACAGGCCCGACTCCAGAAACGGATGGAGGAACTCAAACTTGAGAAGCAAATTGACCCGCTTCCTCCCGTCGTCATGGGCGGATTGCTGGTGGTGCCGGCCGGTCTGCTGGCCGCGATGAAGGGCGCAGCCGTCACGGCTGCCTTCGCACCGTCAACGTCGGACAAACAGGCGGCCGCCGCCAAGGCCCGCGCCATCGTAATGCAGAAAGAACGTGAAATGGGTTACGAACCAATAGACCGGGAGTTGGAGAAACTCGGCTACGACATTGAAAGCCGAATTCCCGGGACTGGCAAGCTGCGTTTTATTGAAGTCAAAGGCCGCATTGCCGGCGCACCGACTGTCACAGTGACGAAGAATGAGATTCTCTACTCGCTCAATAAGCCTGACGATTTTATCCTTGTTATTGTTGAGTTTGATGGGGCAGCGCATCGAGTCCATTACATTCGTAAGCCATTTCACAGGGAGCCAGATTTTGGAGTCACGAGCGTAAACTACGACTTTGCGGAACTGCTGCAGAAAGCGGAGGCGCCGGGATGAAAACCGGCGTAGTCAATAACCCCGCTATGCGGGTCGTGGTATAATAGTGTATTTATCTCCACAGGAGACGAAATAATGCAAGCCTATATTGGCATTGATTTCGGGACTAGTAATTCAAGCATTGCTTACGTCATGGCTGATCCACGCAACCGGACGGCGCAGAAGGTAGACGTCAAGCCGGTGCGTGTGGCAATGGACGAGGATGGGGGCGCCAGGGCGGAGCGTGTGCCGACCATAATCGCCGGGGCGCTGGACCGCCGGCGGCGCACTCCCCTGCTTGGCTGGGAGTTTTTCACACAGTTCTCACAGCGCCGGCGTAAGGCGCAACTGCTACGCCATGGAGAGACGTTTTTTCGTTCGGTAAAATCTGACCTAGGCAGTTATCGCGTGTATCCGCACGCTTCGTGGGCGGAGTTCAACACCCCTGAGAAGGTTGCTGGTGCGATCATGGAACGGCTGTTGAAGGAGGCACGGCAAGTGTTGATTGGGTATGACCTCTTCAAGTCTCACGTGGTTATCTCCGTTCCGGCTTCACTGAACGCTCTGGGGCGGGAGCACACGCTGGAAGCTGCACGCTTAGCTGGGTTGGACACGGACTTAATCGAACTTATTGATGAGCCGGTGGCAGCGCTGCTGGATTTTTTGAACGATGGGCGCGCAGCGTCAGTGCTGGACGGTAACAAACCGAAGAACATCCTGGTGTTCGATTACGGTGGCGGCACACTGGATCTTTCGCTAGTCCGAGCGTCCTTTGATTCCAAGAACACCCAGACTGGCTTGCGCGTTGAGAATCTTGCCATTTCTCAGTATCGCCGACTGGGCGGTGACGACATTGACCGGGCCATCATGCAGGAGGTTGTCTGGCCGCAGATCGAGGCCGCCTGTGGAATAAAGGCCGGTGCGTTATCCCGCTCACTTCGCCAGGATGTGGAAGATACGCTGACGCCTACAGTAGCCCGGCGGCTCAAAGAAGGGATTTGCCGGAAGTTCCAGGCGACCCGCGACCAACGCGGCGGGAAGAAATCCAGAAAACTGGAAAGTATTGAGCCTCTGGTGGTAACTTTTGAGGATATCGAATTACCCCATCAGTTCCGGATCACCGATGACGAGTTCGTGGGAATCATGCGGCCATTTCTGGCGCCGCCGGACTCTGATCGTCAAGGGGAAGGCTCGTGTTCCCTGCTGGTGCCGGTGCTTGAAGTGTTGAATCGCGGAGGCGTAGATCTCTGGAGCCTGGACGCTTTAGTGCTGCACGGCGGTAGTTGTCGGAACCCGCTAGTGCGCGAGATGCTGGCGGAATCATTCAGCGGGACAGACTCGCTCTTCAAGAACGCCGTGATTTTGGAGACACCGGACTTGGACGCATCCGTTGCACAGGGCGCGGCGCTGTCCGCGTACTGGCGCCACGAGTGTAAAGTGGACATCGTGACGCCAATCATTGCCGAGGAAATCGGTATCCTAACTCTGGACGATAAGCCCCAGAAACTGCTTGCGAGCGGGACGCAGGTGCCCTTTCCGGATGAGGACGGCGTGTACGAGGTCCCTGTGGCCTTTTATGTGCCAACGCCCAATCTGCGACAGATGCTCGTTCCTTTCTACAGCGGTGAACGTGCGCAATCCGTGACGGCCTCCGTACACCTGGAGTTGCCCCCGGGTGTGCAACGCGGGGCGTGTGTCCGTATCAAGTTGCGTGTGGACCGCAATAAGACGTTGCAATGGTGGTACAACGTGAATGGGGGCGCGTTTTTCGCGGCCCGGGCGTTGAACGATCCGTGGAGTGCCTACGTACCTTCCAAAGCCGACCGTGAACTGCTCGAACTGCGGCGGCAGATGCGTGAGATGCTTGCGGAAACAGGGAAGATCACGGCTGAAATGGAGTGCGCGGAAGCTTCGCGGATGTACCGCATTGGCCGTCTGGACGAAGCTGAACTGTTGCTTCATGACTGTCAGAGGCATAATGGCTTGAAATCGGGGGTAGCGAACCTGCTTGGTCTAATCTACTCCCGACGAGGCGACCGGCAAAAGGCATTGGAATGGCACCGGAAAGCGGCGGATATGGAGCCGGGCAATGCCGTGCTAGTGGGTAATTACGGGTATATTCTGGCTGATCAGGGTAAGAGCGAGGAGGCCGAATCCAAGATGCGGCAGGCGTTGGGCGTGGACCCCGATCTGCGTTACCTCTACGAGCGGCTGGGCGATTTATACCGCAAACGCGGCGATGAAAATGGCGCGCGCAAGGAGTATCAGGAAGCGCTGCGCCTGGCAAGGCGCAATGCGCTCGGAGAGCAATCCTCCAGTGAAGCGTGGTGGGCGGTGGCGGGCATCCATCAGAAACTGGGCGAGTACCCGCAGGCCGCGGAGGCACGTAGCAAGGCGCATCACCTTTCGCGAAACGAATGGCTTGGAGGCGACCATCGCCATCGAATCGCCGGCCCTGATAGCGGTGTTATTACTTCAGACGTTGTTCTTGATAAGGATGACCCGACATGACAACGCGGAAGTCACTAAGTATTAAAAGGAAAACAGCTCGGCGGGCTAAAAAGCGAGCGAAGCCTGGCAAGCCATCAAGGCATGGCTTGAGCGTTACTGCCCGGCGGGTGGCCGCAGCTATCCAGCGTTTTGAAAAAGCTTACCGGATGGCCCATGCTAGGGCGGACGATTTAGCGGCCCTTGCAAACAAAATCGGAGAAGTGGCGGCAGCGAAACAAAGCGCAGAGTTGGTGCGCGAATGGGTGGATCGGCAGTTTCTTCGAGATGTTTTTGCTTTACGCGAAGCTTTTGCTAAATATCCTGGGGGTATGTTACCGCCAGGAATTGAGGTTCTGCGTCTATTGCCGGATGCTTTGCTGCAATGGATAGAACAGCGCTTTAGCATTCAACCTATCGGGAGTCCTGGCGAGGTAAAGGAAATACCGGCGAAGGCATTAGCTAAGTATGATCATAATTTTGACGAACCTGTTGAGACAACATCGCTTGTGAAGGTGCAAATTGTGGCGCCGGGGTGGAAACAAGGAACGCATGTTCTTATTCCGCCAAAGATTGATATAGCACCGCCGTGATACAATAATTGGATTATTTTTTCATGGCCTAAATGGGTGTCTGAACTTGTGCCGGCAGGATCAAAGTGGGAACGAATTTATTGGCCAGATGGTTCTATGACGATTCACCTTATAAATAATCTGTCACTGGTTCTGGCTGTGCGGCATTTCACTAAGAAGGATTCCAAACCAGCATGATCACCCCCCGCAAGAAACTCATCGAAGTCGCGCTGCCGCTGGAGGCGATTAATCGCGCGGCGGCGCGGGAGAAGTCCATCCGGCATGGGCATCCGTCCACGCTGCACCTCTGGTGGGCGCGGCGGCCGCTGGCGGCGGCGCGGGCGGTGATTTTCGCACAGATGGTGGACGACCCCGCTTCCGTGCCCGAGGAATTTCCTACGCCTGATGAGCAGGAGCAGGAGCGGCAAAGGCTTTTTAAGCTAATCGAGGAACTTGTTCTCTGGGAGAATACCACAAACGAGAAGGTTTTGAAACGGGCGCGGGCCGAAATCAGGCGTTCCTGGGCGCGTTGGTGCAGGGAGTCCGGCGAGGATCCCGCAAAGCTGCCGCCGTTCCATGACCCCTTTGCCGGCGGTGGGGCGCTGCCGCTGGAGGCCCAGCGGCTCGGCCTCGAAGCGCATGCCAGCGATTTGAATCCCGTCGCTGTGATGATCAATAAAGCGATGATCGAAATTCCGCCACGGTTTGCCGGATTGCCGCCTATGAATCCGGATGCAAAACGCGGTCAGTTAGGCACCAAAACGTGGAAAGGCGCGCAGGGACTTGCTGAAGACGTGCGCTATTACGGAAAATGGATGCGGGACGAGGCCGAGAAGCGCATCGGGCACCTCTACCCGAAGGCAAAGGTAACGGCTGAAATGGCCAATAGCCGTCCGGATCTCAAACCATACGTTGGGCGTGAGCTGACAGTTATTGCCTGGCTATGGGCGCGCACAGTCGAAAGCTCAAATCCGGCCTATCGCGGCTGCCATGTGCCGCTGGTTTCATCGTTCTGGTTGTCCACCAAGAAGGGCAAAGAGGCGTGGGTTGAGCCGGTCGTTGATGGTAAAACATACCGGTTCGATGTCAGGACCTGTGAACCGCGCGACAAGGCCGCCGTGGATGCCGGAACCAAACTGGGGCGTGGCGCGAATTTTCGGTGTGTGCTTTCCCAATCGCCGCTGTCGCCGGAATACATCAAGTCCGAGGGCATGGCCGGACGCATGAGCGCGCGGCTTATGGCCGTCGTCTGCGAAGGCGACCGCTGCCGAGTCTATCTGCCGCCCATCCCGGAGCACGAGGAAATCGCCCGGCAGGCCAAGCCGGAGTGGAAGCCGGAGCAGGAACTACCCAACGATCCACGCAACTTCTGGACGGTCAGTTATGGACTAACCAAATATGCCGATCTTTTCACCCCCCGCCAGTTAGTGGCTCTGACGAACTTCTCCGACCTTGTCGCCGAGGCGCGGGAGAAGATACGGAGAGATATCCTGGGAACGCGGGCATCTTGCCCGCATGGAACGGAAGCTGGCGAAACGCCCGCGCTCCCAGAGGAGGACGACTGCTTCCTGCGAGATGGTGGCAGCGGCCCCCGCGCCTATGCTGAGGCTGTTAGTGTGTATTTGGCGTTTGCTCTCAGCAAACTCGCTAACCTTGGGTCATCTATCACTTCTTGGATGAGTGATCGCGGTGCCTTTCGTGAGACATTTGCCCGTCAGGCCATTCCGATGGTCTGGGACTTCGCTGAAGCAAACAGTTTCAGTAGTTCTGGAGGAAGCATTGATACGATCTTTGATAAGATAGCGAATGTTCTAGATTTCTTTCCATGCGGTCATGGTGAAGCTGTGCAAACCAATGCCACGGCAGTTTATAGAGGAAGTTCGCGGATATTCTCCTCTGACCCTCCATATTACGACAATATTGGCTACGCCGACCTTTCGGATTTTTTCTACGTCTGGATACGCAAGAGTCTGCAATCCCTTTACCCGGAACTGTTTGCGACTCTTCTTGTTCCGAAGGCCGAAGAACTTGTCGCGACGCCCTATCGCCACGGCAGCAAGGATAAGGCCGAGGCCTTCTTTCTCGACGGCATGACCAAGGCCGTGCACGCGATGGCGGAGCGAACGCATGCAGGCTTTCCTGTCTCCATCTACTACGCATTCAAGCAGGCCGAAGACGATGCGGCGGGCACCTCATCCACAGGGTGGGAGACTTTTCTTGATGCCGTAATCCGTGCAGGATTCGCCATCAGCGGCACATGGCCGATGCGAACAGAAGGATCTGGGAGATTGATTGGCTTGGGCACTAACGCTCTCGCATCCAGCATCGTCCTCGTCTGCCGTCCTCGCTCTGCGGATGCTCCGATGACGACGCGGAAGGATTTTCTCGCCGCGTTACGGCAAGAACTGCCGCCTGCTCTGAGGCACCTGCAAGAAGGCAACATCGCGCCGGTGGACCTGGCGCAGGCGAGTATCGGGCCGGGGATGGCGGTCTTCTCGCGATACAGCCGGATTTTGGAGACCGATGGCAAGCCGATGACCGTCCGTACGGCGCTTCAGTTGATCAATCAGACGCTTGACGAGGTGCTGGCGGAACAGGATGGCGATTTCGATCCGGAAACCGCCTGGGCGGTGGCATGGTTCGAGCAGTTCGGATTCAACGACGGCCCGTTTGGCGACGCTGAGACGCTCTCCAAGGCCAAGAACACCGCCTTGAACGCGCTGACCGAGGCTGGGGTTGTTAAAGCCGGCGCGGGGAGGACGCGGTTGCTGCGTGTTGATGAGTTGCCAAAGGATTGGAACCCGGCGGCTGACAAGCGGTTGACCGTCTGGGAAATGGTGCATCATCTGGTGCGAGTGTTGAGCGATAAAGGCGAACCGGCGGCGGCGGATTTGGTGGCCAAGTTAGGCGGCGCAGCGAACACCGCCCGTGAATTGGCCTACCGGCTTTATGCAATCTGCGAACGCCGCAAGCGCGCCGCCGAGGCGCTTGCATACAACTCCCTCGTCCAAAGCTGGCCGGAGATCGTCCG